>JBBQKM010000257.1:0-4752 GCA_038326915.1 Sphingomonadales bacterium | reverse complement strand
GGGGTCGCGGGCGTCGAAACCTGTGAACCCCCACCCCGCTCGGCTGGTGCCGAGTCGCCCTCCCCTCAGGGGGGAGGGTGTTTAGAGATCCCCCGCCGCGAACGTGTCGCAGCCCTTGATCGTGCCGCCCTGCATCCCGCGCTGGAACCAGCGGGTGCGCTGCGCGGCCGAGCCGTGGGTGAAGCTTTCGGGAACGACCATGCCCTGCGCCGCCTTTTGCAGCGTATCGTCGCCGATCGCGGTCGCGGCGCGCATCGCTTCCTCGACATCGCCGGGTTCGAGCAGCGTGCTGTTGGCCTTGGCCCAGACGCCTGCGAGGCAATCGGCCTGCAATTCGACGCGCACCGAAATCGCGTTGCCGCGGGTTTTCGATGACCGGCTTTGCAGTTCCTGCGCCTGCTGCGAGATGCCGAGCAGGTTCTGGACATGGTGGCCGACCTCGTGCGCGATCACATAGGCAGCGGCGAAATCGCCCGGCGCGCCGAACCGCCGCGACAGTTCATCGAAAAAGCTCTGGTCGAGGTAAACCTTGCGGTCGGCGGGGCAATAAAATGGGCCCATCGCCGATTCGGCCGCGCCGCAGCCCGAACGCACACCGCCGCTGAACAGCACGAGCTTGGGCGGCTGGTAGCGTTCGCCCAGTTCGCTCTGGAACTGTGCCGCCCAGCTGTCTTCGGTGGTGCCGAGCACCTTGGCAACAAAACGATCCATTTCGCTGGCGTTGCGTGGGGCGGGGGCGCCCGCCTGCGGCTGGCCGATCTGTTCGGCGCTCGGCGCAATCGGGCCACCGCCGCCGGCACCGCCGAGCAGGGTCAACGGATTGATGCCGAAGATCAGCGCCACGACGATCAGGACGACAAAGCCGCCACAGCCCATGCCGCGGCCACCCAGCTGCAGCCCGCCGCCGCCCATGCCGGGAAAGCCGAAGCCGCCACCGCCGCCTTCGCCGCGGCGATCCTCGATGTTGCTGCTTTCGCGTTCGTCGTCGAGCCGCATGGCTGTCTCCCCTTGTGCCCGGGTCTAACGCGCGAAGGCGCGATTGAGAAGCATCGCGAGCCGCACGCCGGCGCGTTCGACCTGCAGCCGCACCGCCGGGGTGGCGGCGCGGACATAGTTTTCATCGATCAGCGCGCGGATGTCGGATTTCACAGGACAAGTGTCGGGATAGTCCTTGAGCTCGGGGTAGACAGTGATGCGCGACAGGTCCCAGCTTTCGCGCGCCCAATCGGCAACCGTGCCTTGCGCCCAGTCGCGGCGCTGTGCCGGGGTGGGCGATCGCGGCGTCAGTGCCGGTGGCTCGGTCAGCGCGCGTTCGGCGAGATCGGCATCCCAGATGCGGTGCAGGTTCATGCGGTCAGGCGCCTTGGCGCCATAGGCGGCGCGGACGTCGTTGCCGCCCTTGTCATGCTTTTCGCCGATGTGGAGCGGCTGGTGCATGTCGCCGACGAAATGCACGACAAACGCCAGCGCCTGGGCGCGATCGGCGGCGCTGGCCTTGTGATCGGCGGCGATGGCGAGCTGGCGGGTGATCTGGGCGGTGACGCAATTGCCGTCGGGGCATTTGGCGCCAGCATCGAACGGCGCGCAGATATCGATGTTCTGGTAATGCCAGGCGAAGCTGAAGGCAAAGCGATCGGGCAGCGACCGCACGCAATCGGGCCAGACGGAGGCGTCCTCGATGCTGGCGATTCCGCAGGCCGGCGTATCGACGGCGGCACCGCGGGCGAGGATGCGGCGGACTTCGGCGCGGGCGCGCGGGGTCAGCTCCGCCATTGCCGTGCTGGCGATCAGGCGATGGGCGTATTCGCCCCAGGCGAGCGCCGGCGCCGGCAGAGTGATGAGAATAAGGGCGAGAATCAGGTGTTTGCGCATCGCCTGCCTATGCCGCAACCTCGCGCCGGTGGCGATTGCCGAAAACTGCCGCTATGCTGACCCCTTGAACCGGGCGGGGCCGTTGCACATCTGCAACAGGACTGTGACATGACAGGATGACAATGCGCGATCCCTATCAGGTACTGGGTGTCGGGCGGGGCGCCAGCGATGCCGATATCAAAAAGGCCTATCGCAAGCTCGCGAAGGAAAACCACCCCGACCGCAACGCCGACAATGCCAAGAAGCTGGAGGCCTTCAAGGAGGCCAATTCGGCCTATGAACTGCTGTCCGACCCTGAAAAGAAGGGCCGTTTCGATCGCGGCGAGATCGGCCCCGACGGCAACCCGACCTCGCCCTTTGGCGGCGGTTTCCGCCCCGGCGCTGGCAGTGCGCGCACCGGCAGCGCCGATCCCTTTGCCCGCGCCGGGTCGCGGCCGGGCGGCGGCGGCGGCGGATTCGAATTCGGCGGCGGCGGGCCCGAGGATCTGTTTGCCGAACTGTTCGGCCGCGGCAACAGCCCGTTCGGCGGCGATCGTGGCGGCGATCGCGGCGGTTTCCGCGCACCGCCGCAAAAGGGCGCCGATGTCGCCTATCGGCTGACCGTGTCGTTCGAGGATGCGGCGGCACTCAAAGCCCAGCGCGTCACGCTGCGATCGGGCAAGACGCTCGAACTGAAACTGCCGCCCGGGGTCGAAACCGGCCGCCAGATGCGCATGGCCGGGCAGGGCGAACCCGGCCCCGGTGGCAATGGCGATGCGCTGGTGACGCTGGATATCGGCCGCCACCGCTTTTTCACCCGCGATGGCGACGATGTCCGGCTCGACCTGCCGGTGACGCTGGTCGAGGCGGTGCAGGGCGCCAAGGTGCGGATGCCGACGGTGGAGGGCGCGGTCAGCCTGACGATTCCGCCCGGCACGACATCGGGCAAGGTGTTCCGGCTGAAAGGGCGCGGTTTTTCGCGCACCGATGGCAGCCGCGGCGACCAGCTGGTGACGGTGCTGATCGACCTGCCCGCCGACGATGCCGCCTTGCACGCCTTTGTCGCAGGCTGGAATGATCCCCGCGAGGTGCGGCGCGATTTCGGCGTCTAGGCGTTCTGGCGCCATGAACCTGATCCCACGCCTGCTGCTGCGCTATCGCCGTGCCTGGGTGGTGCTGCGCGATATGGTGGAGGGCGTGTGGGCCGATGGCTTCACCCATGCCGGCAATCTTGCCTATCTGTCGCTGCTGACGCTGTTTCCGTTCTTCATCGTCGTGGCGACGGTGGCCGGCACCTTCGGCCGCACCGATGACGGCTTGCGCGCCGTCAACGCCTTCCTGCGCACACTGCCGCCCGATGTCGCGGCGCTGGTGGCCAAGCCGATTGCCGATGTCATCGGTGTGCGCGCCTCTGGGGGCCTGCTGACCTTCGGCATCATCGTGACATTGTGGACGGTCAGCGGCTTCATGGAGACCGTCCGCGCCATCATCCGGCAGGCGTACAAGACCACCAGCATCATGCCGCTCTGGCGTTATCGGCTCGGCTCGGTTGCGGTGATCTTTGTCGCGGTGATGATCATGCTGCTGGCGCTCGCCAGCCAGGTCGTGCTGACCGGAGTCGAAACCTTTGTCACCCGGCTGATGCCCTTTGCGACCGGGGTGTTCAGCACGCTGGGTGTCGGCCGCGTCGTGCCGGCGGTGTTCCTGTTCGGCGCGCTGTATGCCGTGTTCTTCGTGCTGACGCCGAAACGCTATCGCGTCATGGGGGCGCCGTTGTGGCCGGGCGCGCTGGTGACGATGCTGACCTGGGTGGGCACGACGATGGGCATGCCATGGGCGCTCGGGCTGTTCGGCGGCTATACGCTGACCTATGGCTCGCTCGCCGGGGTGATCGTCGCGCTGCTGTTCTTTTATATTATCGGGCTGGGTCTGGTTGTTGGCGCCAATCTCAACGCCGCCCTCGCCAAGGCGCGGCAAAGGCGGCTAAAGGCAATCGAAACCCGAGTGGAATGAGTTGGAGAGCTATGGCCGGAATCATGCACGGCAAACGCGGCCTGATCATGGGCGTTGCCAATGACCGCAGCCTCGCCTGGGGCATCGCCAAGGCGATTGCGGAGCAGGGTGGGGAGATTGCTTTTTCATTCCAGGGCGAGGCGCTGGAAAAGCGGGTGCGGCCGCTGGCGGAATCGCTGGTTGCCGAAACCGGCGGCGTGGCGCGCCTGTACGAATGCGATGTCACCGACATGGCGAGCATCGATGCGATGTTCGCCGCGCTGCAGGCCGAATGGGGCACGATCGACTTTCTGGTCCACGCCATCGGATTTTCGGACAAGAACGAGCTGCGCGGCCGCTATGTCGACACCAGCCTCGATAATTTCCTGCTGACCATGAACGTCAGCGTGTTCAGCTTTACCGCCATCGCCCAGCGCGCCATCACGATGATGCCGAACGGTGGCTCGCTGCTGACGCTCAGCTATTATGGCGCCGAAAAGGTCATCCCGCATTACAACGTGATGGGCGTTGCCAAGGCGGCGTTGGAAACCAGCGTCAAATATCTGGCGATGGACCTCGGGCCGCAGAATGTCCGCGTCAACGCCATTTCCGCCGGCCCGATCAAGACGCTGGCCGCCAGCGGCATCGGCGATTTCCGCTATATCCTGAAATGGAACGAATATAATTCGCCGCTGCGCCGCAACGTGACGATCGAGGATGTCGGCGGCGCCGGCGTGTATCTGCTCAGCGACCTCGCCAGTGGCGTGACGGGCGAGATCCACCATGTCGACGCAGGCTACAACGTCATCGGCATGAAGGCCGAGGACGCGCCGGATATCAGCGTTGCCTGATCCTGCCCCTCTCCCGTTTCGGGGAGAGGGAGGGGCCCGCGCGCCGCTTGGCGCGTGG
>JBBQKM010000256.1:0-4764 GCA_038326915.1 Sphingomonadales bacterium | reverse complement strand
GTGCACGGGGGGCAGCACCAGCGCGCAACACTGAAAGAGGCAGCCGCCGCCGCGCTTCAAGGCTCCTGCCGGCGCATTTTGTCGCAGGCCGTTTTGCGCTTTCTCAGATCGTGAAGCGCAGCGACAGCCGGATATCGCGGCCGGGCAACGGCGCGAAATCCTTGAGGAAGGAGGCATGCCGCCGCGCATCGACATCGAAGATGTTGTTCGCAGACAGCACCAGCGAGGTATTCGGCCGGTTGGCGAACGGCCGCACGCTGATCGACGCGTTGACCATCGTGTAGCCGGCGGTTTCGGTTTCGAACGCCGCGACCTTTTTCTGGGCGCTGGCGTGTTCGATTTCGGCGCGGGCATCCCAGACCGGGCCGCTGACGCCGATGCCGCCGAGCACCCGGAACGGCGGAATGCGCGGCACCCGACCCAGGCCGTCGAGCAGCTTTGCATCGGTATAATCGGCCAGCGCATCGATCTTGAGCTGCGATTCGCCAAAGCGTGCCACGGTCACTTCGCCCTGCACTTCGACGCCCAGATAGCGCGCCGATGCCTGGTTGAACTGGAACACCGGCAAGCCATCCTCGATATCGCCGGTCTGGACTTCATAGATGTAATCGGAAAAGCGGTTGTAATAGACCGAGGCTTCAAAGGCATAGCCGGCGCCCTTGCCGCGCAGCACGATCTCGGCCCCATTGGCGCGTTCCTTGGCGAAATCGGGGTTGCCGATCTCGAACGCCTGGGTGCCGGCATGCGGGCCATTGGCCAGCAGTTCCTCGGCGACCGGGCCGCGTTCGGTGTGCGACAGGTTCACGCCGGCGCGCCAGCCGTCGAACAGCACGATGCTGGCGCCGGCCGAGCCCGAGAACAGGTCGAAGCTGCGATCGACGAACACCGGTTCACCGCGGAAATCGCCCACGGCAGCCCTTACCTTGGCATTTTCATAGCGGCCGGCGAATTCGGTCTTGATGGCACCGAAATCGAACTCCTGCAGCGTGAACACGCCGATCTGGCTGCTCTGGTTGCGGGGAATGAAGGCTTCATCACCGACGACGTTGAAGTCGCGGGTAAAGACCTGCACGCCGCTGCCGCCGCGCCAGGTGCCGCCATTGCCCAGGCTGCGCTTGGCCTGGCTGATTTCGAGGCGGCCCTCGAGGCCGCGGTTGAAGAATGTCGTGCCGATCTCGCCCGTGTCGGAAAGTTCCGAATGCTGGTAGTCGGCATAGCCGGCGCGCACCTTGATCGTGTCGATGAAATCACCGTTGACGTTGATCTGCCCGCGCACGTCGATGCGATCCTGCTTGACCTTCAGGCGGACGAATTCGCCGTCGCCGGTTGCCGTGTCATAGCGCGGTGGCACCCCGTACAGGCTGTCGTAATGGCCATAGCCGATGCCGATTTCACCGCCGGCATCGATGAACGCCACGCCGGCACCGGCGTTCCAGGTTTCGCTGGCGGTATTGGGCAGGCGTCCGCGCAGGCCGGCCAGCGCATTGGCGGCCGGGTCCTCGCTGGCCAGCGCCGCGGCGCGCGCCGGCCCGGACAGCACAAAGCCGCCGATCTTCAGATCATCGGTGCGCGAATAGCTGCCATCGGCATGGACGACGATACGGTCGGTCAACGGCACTTCGACCACCCCGGCGGCGGTGCGTTCATTGGCCGCCGAGCCATAGGTGCCGAGCACGTCGAGGTGCACGGCCTCGCTGGGCACTTCGCGTGGAATGCGCTTGTCGACGACATTGACGACGCCACCGATCGCCGACGATCCGTACAGCAACGACGCCGGCCCGCGCAGGATCTCGATACGATCGGCAAACTGCGGATTGATGACCACCGCATGGTCGACCGACGTGTTCGACACATCGAAGCTGCCGATGCCATCGGTCAGGATGCGAACACGTTCCCCCTGGAAACCGCGCAGGATCGGCCGCGAGGCGTTGGGGCCAAAGCTGGTCGAGCTGACACCGGCCTGTCGCGACAGGGTTTCGCCGATGGTCGATCGCAGCTGGCGGGTCAGTTCGGTGCCCTGCAGCACCGTGATGCCCGACAGCAGCGTGGCGCGGTCGCGCTCATAGGGCGCCGTGACGACGATTTCGGGCGATGGCGGGCCGTGCAGGGTCGAATCCGGCTGGGCGTCCGCGGCGGCATCATCCGCGGCAGCGGCATCGGCGGCAACGACGCCAGCAGCGGCGACACTGGCAGCAAGGGCCGGTGCCGACACACTCGCCAACAGTCCGGTGATCGACAGGCAGCAGAGCAACGCGGGCGACGGATTACGCATGAAAGGAACCTTGGATTGGACGGCGCGGATTGGCTAAATGTAATACTATATCGTGTCAACACCGCCAGTGTGCGTGCGCTGATTCCTGCCATGAATTCATGTTGGCCAATGGTATCGACCGGCGTCAGCGGCCGGCGCGCAGCCAGGGCAGCATGCGTCCGAGCACGTCGTCGCGATCGAGATACTGGTGCTTGAGGGCACCGGCGACATGGAGGACGATGGTGGCGATGGCGATATAGCCGATGATTTCATGGCTTTCATGGAACACGCCGTTAAGGCTCGTCGGCAGCGGCAGCGGCGGCACGTCGAACAGCCCGAACCACGGAATCGGGTTGATCCGCTTGCCGGTCGAAACCATCGCCCAGCCGCTCAGCGGCAGCGCCAGCATCAGGCCATAGAACAACAGGTGCGTTGCCCGCGCCAGCAGGCGTTCCAGCGGCGTCATGTGCGCCGGCAGCGGTGGCGGCGGGCTGGCGATACGCGCCGCCAGCCGCACCAGCGTCAGCACGATGACGGTCAGCCCCAGGCTCTTGTGCAGCCCCATGATGAAGCCGCCGGTCTGCTGCATCGCCGGATCGGGGCTGTCGAGCCAGTAATCGATGGTCAGGCCGCCGACCAGATTGCCGATGATGATGACGGCGATCAGCCAGTGCAGCGTGATCGCCAGCGTCGAAGAGCGGCTGCGTGCGGGTTCGATCAAGGCAGGCTCCGGCGGTTGCGCGTCGTGCGGCTATAACGCGCGCGGCGGCCGGCGGGACATAAGGGCTTGTGCGGTGTGGCGGGCCGGGCCGGCCACACCGCCGATCGGATCAGGCCTTGGCTGCGGCAACCTGCTTTTCGAACAGGCCCGAAATCAGCGACAGCGAGAACAGGTGGGCATAGACGAGGCCAAGCAGGCCCGACTGGACCAGCTTGCGCGCCTGGTCGCCGCGCAGGTTCTGCAGCTTTTCTTCGGAAACCATGCGGAAACCGCGATAGACGGCGGGTTCGGGCAGGTCGTCGCGCTGGATGGTGACTTCGCCGTCCATCAGCAGGTCGAGCTTGGTCAGTTCGTCCATGAAGGCACGCGTGCGGCCGACGGCCTGTTCGAACTGTTCGCAGAACGACAGGATGTTCTTCGTCGTTTCGCTCGGCTCGAGGCCGTTGAACAACGCATCGCCGGCGCCGGCGACGACCGAATCCGACGTGTCGTCAAAGCACAGCGACAGGTCGGTGCTGTCGGGCGCCAGCTTGGCGAGCATGAACGGATAGCGGCGGACGAAGGCGGGGATATACTGGCCGGGTTCCCACTGGTCGTCGGCGTTGAGATAGAGGTTCTGGCCTTCGTTGAGGCCGATCAGCGCCAGCGGCGCCGGATTTTCGCCGAGGCCAAAGACGATCGGATAATGGCGCTGCGCCAGCGCGAATTCATCGACGGTGATCGGAATGGCATGGGTGCCGCGGGCAAAGGCGAGGTTCTCGCGCGCCTTGAGGCCATGGCTCGGGTGCAACTGAGACGACAGCGGCGTCAGCGAATTGTAGAACAGCGGCAAGGACTGGGCATTTGCGGGCGTGCTGGCCATGGCGGAGCGTCTTTCCTGTCAGGTGCGATTCAAAATGAAGGTGGCGTTCTCTAGGGTCGCACCGCGCATCGCGCAAGCCACGGCTGGTCAGGCCAGCTTGCCGGGATTGAGGATGCCGAGCGGGTCGAGCGCGGCCTTGATGGCGCGCATTGCCGCCAGCTTGGCCGGATCGCCATGCCGGGCCAGCGCATCGCGTTTCAACACGCCGATGCCGTGTTCGGCGGAGATGGAGCCCCCCGCAGCGGTGACCAGATCATAGACCAGCGCGGTGATCGCCGCGCCGTGGGTGGCAATGAACGCCGGCGCTTCGGGGCCGCGCGGCGCCTTGACGTTGAAATGCAGGTTGCCGTCGCCAAGGTGGCCGAAGGCGATGACCCGGGCGCCGGGAAACGCCGTCTCCACCGCCGCGGTCGCCGCCAGCGCAAAGCCCGGCATAGCCGCAACGGCGACCGCGATGTCGTGGTGGACCGCCGGGCCATCCTGCCGTTCGGCGAGCGGCAGATCCTCGCGCAGCCGCCACAGTGCCGCCGCCTGCGCGCCCGACGCTGCCAGCGTCGCATCGGCGATCTCGCCCGCCGCCAGCGCCGCGGCCAGCCCGTCGGCCAGCACAGCATCAAGGCTGGCCGGCCCCGCGAGTTCGACAAGCACGTGCCAGGCGTGGCGGCCGGACACCGGCGCGCGCAGCCCCTGGTGCTGCAACAGCAACTGCAGGCCGATATCGGGCAGCAGTTCAAAGCTTTCGACCTGGCCGCCCGACGCGCTGCGCAGCCGCGCCAGCAGCGCCAGTGCGCGGTGCGGGCCATCGCCGCCCTCCCCCAGCCCGACCCAGGCGACAGCCCGGTGCGCCGGCGCGGGCACCAGCCGCAAGGCCACGGCGGTGACGATGCCCAGCGTGCCTTCGCCGCCGATCAGCAGCTGCTTGATGTCGTA
>JBBQKM010000255.1:0-4774 GCA_038326915.1 Sphingomonadales bacterium | reverse complement strand
GCCGCGGCCGGCCCCGGTCAGCACGATCACTCGCACCGCCGGGTCGGCGGCGGCCTCTGCGACATGGCGGAAGACGCCGCTCAACATTTCGGGCGTCAGCGCGTTGAGCTTGTCCGGCCGGTTGAAGGTGATCGTCGCGACCCCCTCGTCGACGGCATACAGCAGGTCGGTCATGCCGCGAACCGCGCCAGCCGGTCGCTGATGATGGCGTGCGCTTCGGCCATGATGCCGTCGATCAGCTGCTTGCAGGTCGGGATATCGTGGATCAGCCCGACAACCATGCCGCACGACCAGGCGCCGGCTTCCATCGTGCCGTCGGTCATGATCTTGGGATAGACGCCGGCGACTTCGGGCAGGATGTCCTGGATGGTGATCGCGTCACCCAGTTCCTTTTCCTTGGCGAGCAGGCGTTCGACCGCGGCATTGTTGAGCACGCGTTCGGTGTTGCGCAACGGCCGCATGACGAGGCGGGTGTCGAGCTCGGTTGCCGCCACGATGGCGTTCTTGACGTTGATATGCACCGGCGCCTCGACGGTGGCGATGAAGCGGGTGCCCATGTTGACGCCTTCGGCGCCCATCGCCAGCGCGGCGACGAGCTGCTTGCCATTGGCGACGCCGCCCGAGGCGACGAAGGGGATTTTCAGTTCCTCGGCGGCGCGTGGCAGCAGGATGAAATTGGGCACGTCATCCTCGCCGGGGTGGCCGCCGCATTCGAAACCATCGACCGATACGGCGTCGCAGCCGATCGCCTCCGCCTTCAGCGAATGGCGGACCGAGGTGCATTTGTGGATGACCTTGATGCCGTTCTCTTTGAGGATCGGCAGCCATTTGACCGGGTTGTTGCCGGCGGTTTCGACGATCTTCACGCCGCCTTCGATGATTGCCTTGATATAGCCCGGATAATCGGGCGTGGCGAAACCGGGCAGGAAGGTCAGGTTCACGCCGAACGGCTTGTCGGTCATCGTGTGGCAGCGGGCGATTTCGGCGGCGAGCTTTTCGGGCGTCGACTGCGTCAGCCCGGTGATGATGCCCAGCCCGCCGGCGTTCGACACCGCCGCCGCCATTTCGGCAAAACCGACATAGTGCATGCCGCCCTGGATGATCGGATGCTCGATGCCGAACAATTCGGTGATGCGCGTCTTCATGGCCGGTCCCCAGTTTTGCTTTGCCTAGGGCTAGCCGCTGCGGCGGGCGGCGGCAATCGCGCCGCGGCCCTACCCCCCGTTTTTGAGGGCGAAGCCACTGAGGTAATCATAGTCGGCGCGGCAGGCGGCGGCGACCGCGGCGGCTTGGCGGTCGAGCGCCGGCGGCGGCCCTTCGGCGGGGCCGAAGCCGGTGGAGGCTTCGACGCTGGCGTACCAGTGGCTGGCCCAGATGCCATCGGTGGCGCGGCGCCCCGGCGGCCAGGCGAGCATCGCCGGGTCCCATGCGATGCCGAGCGCTGCACAAAGCGCCGAGAGCATCGCCGCGGGGTCGGCGAGGATGGCGGCGGAATCGATCACCGGCGGCGCGGTGCCGGTGCGATCGGCCTCGGCATCGAAATAGGCGCGCTGGCGGGCGACGCCCAGGTGTTCGGGCCGCACCGCGACGCGCTTGGCGGCATAGCTGGCGACGACGCGTTCGGGCGCCCGGATCAGGAAGGCGTGGCGGTGATCGGGCAGGTCGGCGATGCCCACGGGACCTTCCATGTGATGCGCCATGTGTTTCTGGTACCAGATCGGCTGCGGCGCCGGGCCGGACAGGGTGCGGGCGATATTGGCCCAATCACAGTCCATCGCGGCGATGACGGCGTCCTGCATCGGCTGGTCGTCGCCGGTGTGGCGCAGATAGGCGCCGTAAAAGGGTTCATCGGACACGATGGTGTCGGCGCGGGTACCGAAACTGCGCATCATCGCCGTCGACAGGTTGCGCGGGCCGGACCACATGGCGATGCGGATGGTCATGCGCGTCTGTCATCCCGGCGCAGGCCGGGACCCATGAATTCCGGCTGTGGCCGCCCGCGTGCGATGTTGAGCCCTGTTACAGCAGCGATCGAATTCATGGGTCCCGGCCTTCGCCGGGATGACAGACCTTGCTCACGGGCGCGCCCGCCCGGCGCAATCGCTGGCGATCAGCTCCTTGTACAGCCCCTGCAGCCGCGCGACCATCGGACCGCGCGCCGGTGTCAGGTCGCGGCCGTCGATCTTCGTCACCGGCACGACGCCGGCGAAGGTGCCGGTGACAAAGGCTTCATCGGCGCCATAGACGTCGGTCAGTGAAAAATTGCGTTCGTACACCGGGATGCCATTGGCCTTGCACAGCGCCACGACATTGCCGCGGGTGATGCCGCCGAGGCAGTAGTCGCCGGTCGAGGTCCACACTTCGCCGCGCCGCACGATGAAGAAATGCGTCGAATTGCAGGTCGCGACAAAGCCATGCGGATCGAGCATCAGCGCCTCGTCGGCGCCGGCCTGCGTCGCCTGGATGCAGGCGGTGATGCAGTTGAGCTTCGAATGCGAATTGAGCTTGGGGTCCTGCACATCGGGGAAACCGCGGCGGACATGGACGGTGAACAGCGTGATGCCGCGTTCGATGGTGGCGGGCAGGGGGTTCTTGTGCTCGGCGATGATGACGATTGTGGCGGGCGACACGACGACGCGCGGATCTTGGTACGGCGTCGACCGCACGCCGCGGGTCGTCATCAGCCGGATATGGCAGCCCGCGCCCATGTCGTTGGCGTCGATGGTGTCGTAAAGGCGCTGTTCGAGTTCGGCGCGTGTGACGCCCAGATCCATGAATATGGCCTTTGCCCCCTCCCACAGCCGGTCGAGATGCTGGTCGAGGAAGGCGATGCGGCCGGCGTGGACGCGCAACCCCTCCCAGACGCCATCGCCGAGCATGAAGCCGCTGTCGAACACCGACACCATCGCTTCGGCGCGCGGCACCAGCGTGCCGTTGACGTTGATGAGGATCGACGCGTTGCGCGGATCGGGGGTGAAATCGTGAGTGCCTTGCGCCATTGCGCGACGTTATCGGGGCTTTGGCTGCGCGGCTAGTGCGGTGGAGCGGGTGAAGGGAATCGAACCCTCGTCACTTGCTTGGGAAGCAAAAGCTCTACCATTGAGCTACACCCGCGTGCACGGCCTGCCGATTGCCACGACAGGCCGGCCGCGGTCAACGCAAATGCGTTATTTCTTCGCTTTGGCGGCGATGGCTTCGATCTCGATCAGGAAGTTTGGGCCGGCGAGCGCTGCCACCTGCACGGTTGAGCGGGCGACGAGATTGGGGTTCTCGGGCGTGCCGAAAAACTCCTTGTAGCCGGCGTTGAAGCCCGCAAAATCCATCTTGCCGCCCAGCTTGGGGTCGCCGGCGACGAACACCGTCAGCTTGACGACGTCCTTCATCGTGTAGCCCTGTTTTTCCAGCGCGGCCTTGATCTTCTTGAAGGTGCTGACGGTCTGGGTTTTCGTGTCGCCAAAGGCTTCGATGCTGTCGGCAGGCTTTGTCGGGTCGATGGGGCTGGCGAGCTGGCCCGACAGCAGGAACATTTCGGCGCCCGGCGGGATGATGACGCCGCCTAGGATCAGCGCCGGCGGCGGATTGGTGATGCGGTTGATCTCGGCGGCCTGCGCCGACACCGCGAGGCCGACGGCGGCTAGTGCGAGCATGATCTTCATGTCCAGTCCCCTTTGTATCACACACAGTTCGGGCGGCAGGATAGCCCCGCCGCCCGCATCTGCAACCGGCGCCTAGAATTTTGCCTGGCCCCGCACATACCAGAAGCCACCCATGTAGCTGAGCGGCGAAGCGTCGTTGTAAAGGCGCCCGTTCACCAGCGCGCCGGTGCCGGGATAAACGTTGCGCAAGTCGCGGTCAGGATAGGCGTTGAACAGGTTTTCCGCCCCGACGGCGACGCGGAACCGCTCGGCGAACGTGACGCCCACTTCGATGTCGAAGCTGACGTCAGAACCGAACTGTTGGACGGTCGGGCCGGTCAGCGCGCTGCTGTTGTACGAGGTGATCTTGCCGAAGTAATTGAGCCGTCCGGTGGCATCGAACATGCCGAGGCTCCAGGTTTCAGCGAGCACGCCCCGCCACCTGGGTGTCAGGCCCTCGATATTGCCGACCCGCTGTGCGTCGATGGCGACGGCCTTGGTAACTTCCGTCACGTCGGTCTTGTTCCAGTTAATTGCCAGAGACGTGTTGAACGACCCGAAGCCGGTGTCGGCGCGGTGCGAGGCGACGACGTCGAAGCCTTGTGTCTTGGTCCGGAAGCCATTGGTGAAGTAATTGACTTGGCCGAGGTCGAGCGCCCCGATGACGCCAAGGGCGTTCAACGCCTGCTGGTCGGCAAGTGTCAGGTTGAACGCCGACGTCAACCCGATGCGATCACGCACGGCGATGTTGTAATAATCCGCCGTCAGGTTGAAGCCGCCGCCCGGCGTCAGCACGAACCCGCCCGAAAAGCTGGTCGATTTTTCAGGCCTGAGCGGCTCGGCGCCGAAGTAGATCGCCGCAGCCCGATCGACGGGCACGGTGGCAGTCGCCACCGGGGTCACCGCGCCGCTCGGGAAGCCGGTCTGGACGTTGGACGTGAACAACTGGCCGGGCGTCGGGGCGCGGAAGCCCGTGCTGAGCGCACCACGCAGTGCGATGGCGTCGTTGATCGCCCAGCGTGCGCTGATCTTGCCGTTCAGCGTGCCGCCGAAATCGCTGAAATGATCGTAACGGCCAGCGACGCCGAGGGTGAAGCCCTCGACGATATCGGCTTCGAGATCGATATAGGCCGAATAGC
>JBBQKM010000254.1:0-4784 GCA_038326915.1 Sphingomonadales bacterium | reverse complement strand
TGCCGGTGGCGAGCCTGAATGTTTCGTAGCGGTTGAGCACCGCCTGCACGGTATAAGTCCCGGGCGGCAGCGCACCGGGCTTGACCGGCCAGCCATCCGCAGCGGCGCCCACCGTCACCGCGGTCCCCGCCTTCACCCCGTCGATCGTCGCCCCGAACATATAGGGCGATCGCAGCGGCGCGTTGAGATCGACCTGCAACCGCGGTTCCGGCGTCGCCTTTGGCGACACGAGGACGATGACACGGCCATCGCCCGACGCGCCGGAAATGGTGAACTCGGCCGCCGTGGCGGGCAGCGCCAGCGTGGCGAGCAACAGTGCGAGTGATTTCATGCGGTCCCCCGGGGTTTGCCGCATGATGAGGTGCAACGCCCGTGGCGGCAAGCCGTGATGCCTTACCGAACCCCCATCAGCTCCACATCGAAGATCAGCGTCGCGCCCGGCGGAATGTCGTCGCCCGCGCCGCGGTCGCCATAACCGGCTGCCGCCGGGATGATCAGCGTGCGCTTGCCGCCGACTTTCATGCCGGCGACGCCTTCGTCCCAGCCCTGGATGACCTGGCCACCGCCGAGCCCGAATTCGAACGGCTCGCCGCGATCGCGCGACGAATCGAACTTCTTGGCGCGCATGCCGTCCTGGTACAGCCAGCCGGTGTAGTGGACGCTGACCATCTGCCCGGCCACCGCCTCGGCGCCCTTGCCGACCTTGACGTCGATGACCTGGGTGCCGCGGGGCAGCACGACGGGGGCAGGCGCGGCCGCGGCCAGCACGACAGCGGCGGGAAACAGGGCGTTGCGGATCATGCGGGGTCCTTCATCAGGCGCTTGCGGAAGAAATCGATGGTGCACGTCTCGGCGGCCTTGCCGGGGCCGCTGTCGGGCAGGTGGATCGTCAGCACCGAATGCGGTGCCATGCCGGTATCGGGGCGGGCGTCGCGGTCGTCGAGCTCGACCGTTTCGAAACGTTCTCCGAATTCATAGGCATAGCGGGCAAAGCGCGCATCGGGCACCAGCTTGTCGGAGCGGAAGCGCAGGCCGAGCAGCGACAGGTCCTCCATCTCGAAGCGCCCGCGCGCACAGGCGATCTCGGCCGCCGACACGTCGATGGCACCCTTGTCGCCGCCCCGCAGCGGCAGTGACGGCTGCGAGAGGACGGGCGCAATGACACTGGGCTCGGTCATCATCGCCAGCGCAAAGCCGCCGGTGAAGCACATGCCGATGGCGCCGACCCCCGGCCCGCCGCAGTCTTCATGGGCATGGCGCGCCAGCGCGCGCAGCCAGTCGACGATCGGCGAAGATTTGCCGCCGCTCCAGGTGTGGAATTCGCGGCGGATGCAGATGTTGAGCAAGATCTGCTGGACGGCATAGGGCTTGGTCGCCGGCTTGCCCGGCGTGCCGAACAGGCTGGGCAGGAACACGGTGAAGCCGGCGGCAACCAGCCGATCGGCGAAATCGACGACCAGCGGATGCAGCCCCGGCACTTCATGGATGACGATCACCGCCGGGCCGGCGCCGCGGCGATAGACCGGCCGCGTGAACGGCACCGCGGTGAAATCGGACAGATTATAGTCGGCCAACGGCATGAAGCATCCCCCTGCCCGCCCCGATAGCGGGCCGCCGCTGCAACGTCACGTCCGGAATCCGCCTGTGAAGCCAGCGCAGCGGCGCCTAACATGATCGTCATGCACGACGACCTCATCACCGATCTCGACAGCAACGGCTGGGCACTGCTGCCCGGGCTGCTGGCGCCCGCTGATTGCGCCGCGACCGTCGCGCTTTACGACGATCCTGCGCACTTCCGTTCGCACGTCGTGATGGCGCGGCATGGCTATGGCCGCGGCGAATATCGCTATTTCGGCTATCCACTGCCGCCGCTGGTCGCCGGTTTGCGCGCGCAACTCTACCCCCGCCTCGCCCCCATCGCCAACGCCTGGCACGAACGGCTCGGCAATCCGGTGCGCTTTCCTGCCAGCCACGCCGAATTCCTGGCGCGTTGCCACGCCGCCGGGCAGGTGCGGCCGACACCGCTGCTGCTGCGCTATGGCGCCGGCGACTATAATTGCCTGCACCAGGACCTCTATGGCGCGCATGTGTTTCCGCTTCAGGTCGCGGTACTGCTCGACGATGGCTTCACCGGCGGCGATTTCATCCTGACCGAGCAGCGCCCGCGGATGCAATCGCGCGCCGATGTGGTGCCGCTGCGCCGCGGCGACGCGGTGGTGTTCGCGGTCAACCACCGCCCTGTCGCGGGTACGCGCGGCGATTATCGTGTCACCATGCGCCACGGCGTCGGCACGATCCGATCGGGGCGGCGGCATACGCTGGGCATCATCTTCCACGACGCAGCGTAAAAACCGGCGAGATTGCTTGATTGCGCAATCAAGCGAAATCGCCCCTAAAACACCTCAACCGTCGAGCTGCACCCGGTCGCGGCCATCCTGCTTCGCCCGGTACATGGCGCGGTCGGCGGCCTGCAACCCGGTAAAGGCGGTGAAACCCCGCCCGCCGGCGACCCCGATGCTCACGGTCAGCGTGATCGGCTGGCCCTGGTCGTCCACGAGCTGCAGCGCGGCGACGCGCTGGCGGATCTGTTCGCCCAGCCACAGCGCCGATGCATTGCTGGCGACCGGCAGATAGATGGCGAATTCCTCGCCGCCGATGCGCGCGACAATGTCGTCGGGGCCGGTCACGGCGGTCAGCGCGTTGGTCACCGCCACCAGTGCCGCATCGCCAAAGGCATGGCCGTATGAATCGTTGATCGCCTTGAAATGATCGATATCGACGACCAGGAACCACCCCGGCCGCCGCGCCTGCAGCGCCACGATGCGCGCTTCGAATGCGGCACGGTTCTGCACGCCGGTCAGATGATCGGTTTCCGACACACGCTTCATATCGGCATAGGCGCGAGTCAATTCGGCATTAAGCCGGCTGATCGATTCTGACTGGCGAACGAGCACCATCGAAATCGGCGCCGATACAAAGATCGGCAGAACCACGCCGACCAGCCACCATCCCGTCGGCACATCGCCCATGCCGGGCAATTGCGACACGATCAGCATCACGGACAGCGTGATGATGAGCGAAAACCCCACCGCAAACAGGATTTTCCACCCCGCCGCCATCGCTTCAGCTCGCTTTGCCGCTGTCGTAGTGCCGGCTTGCCAATGACGATCCTTTAAGAATGGTGGGCCCAGCGGGATTCGAACCCGCGACCTAGCGCTTAAAAGGCGCGCGCTCTACCGATTGAGCTATGGGCCCGCACGTTTTGCAACGTGGACGCGGCCCTTAGGACGCATTGCGCGCGCGCGCAACTGTCTGGCGGTCGCATTCAGCAGCGGATGCCGCCAATTGGCTGCGATTTCAACAAGCGGGTCGAGGACGAAGCGCCGCTCCGCGAGGCGCGGATGCGGCACCTGCAGCGCGCCGGAGGACACGACCGCAGCGCCAGCACCGATGATATCGAGATCGAGCACCCTGTCGCCCCAGCGTTGCCCGCCACGCCGGCCGAAATCGCGCTCCAATGCCTTGATCAATGCCAGCACCGCGGCCAGCGGCAGCGCGCTCCGCACCGCCACCGCGGCATTGGCAAAGCGCCGTCCGCCCGGCCCCAGCGGCGGCGTGGCATGAATCCGCGACATTTTGACCACCTCCAGGCCGCGCGCCGCCAGCGCTGCAACGGCTGCGCGCACCACCCCTTCCGGCGCGCCATGGCGGCCGTGGCGACGGTTCGACCCCAGCGCGATCAGGATGGTTGCAGTCTGCATCGCCTCAGCCGATAGGCGGTTGCGATGTTCGACGCCACCTTGCCCCCCGATCCGCCGCGCGATTGCCCGATCTGTCCGCGGCTGGTCGATTATCGCACCGCCAACCAGGCCGCCCACCCCGATTGGTTCAACGCGCCGGTACCGGGCTGGGGCGACCCCCAGGCGTGGCTGTGCGTCACCGGGCTCGCCCCCGGCGTTACCGGTGCCAATCGCACCGGGCGGCCGTTCACCGGCGACCATGCCGGCAAGCTGCTTTACGACACGCTCGCCAAATTCGGGCTCAGTCATGGCGACTATGCCGCCAGCCCCGACGATGGCCTGCTGCTCGATGGCGTGTTCATTTCCAACGCCGTGCGCTGCGTGCCGCCGGGCAACCGCCCGACGCCTGCCGAAACCCATGCCTGCCGGCCGTTCCTGGTGTCGCAGCTGGCGTCGCTGCCCAATTTGCGCGTCATCATCGCGCTCGGCCAGATCGCCCACCAGTCGGCGGTCAAGGCGTGCGGCGGCAAGCTGCCGAAAACCCCGTTCGGGCACGGCGCCGTCCACCGGCTCCACACCGGCATCACCATCGTCGACAGCTATCATTGCAGCCGGCTCAACACCAACACCGGCCGGCTGACCCCCGAAATGTTCGAGGCGGTGTTCGCCCAGGCGCTCGCGCTGCGGTGAGCTTCACCGTCGTTGCGCTCAGCCAGGGCAGCGCCGACTGGCTGCGCTGGCGTCATGACGGCATCGGCGCCTCGGATGCGGCGGCGCTGATGGGCCAGAACCCGTGGCGCAGCCAGGCCGCGCTGTTTGCCGAAAAGGTCGCCCCGCCGCGTTACGGCTTTGCCCGGCCGCAGCGCACCCCGCCGGTGGTTGCCGACCTGTTCGGCGCGGCGCCGGTGCGCGAGGACAATGGCCTCGAAGCACAGGCGCGGCGGCTCTACCGCCAGCAGCACGGCAGCGCGGTCGCGCCGCTATGCCTCGTTTCGGTCGATCGGCCGTGGCAGCGCGCCAGCCTCGACGGCATCGACCTTGCCG
>JBBQKM010000253.1:0-4793 GCA_038326915.1 Sphingomonadales bacterium | reverse complement strand
GCCGGTTCGGGCACGGCATTGCCGATCGATCCCGGCAGCACCTGGATGAAATCGACATCAAAGCCCGGCGACCCGCCGAAATTGTCGAGCCCGACGATCTTTACCGCGCGCACCGGATTGACGAAGCCGATGCTGGCAAGGTCGAACGCCGTCGAGCCACTGTCGAGCGCGACGCCGAGGAAGACGAAATTGATGAAATCGGACGACACGAAGACATCGGCGCGTTCGCCGCTGGCGCCGACTTCGCCGATGAAAATGTCGTTGCCGACGCCATCGATCACGGTTTCATCGGTGAAACCGACGGTGACGAAGCTGCCACGCGGCAGCGACAGGAAATCGGCAACCGCTGCCGTGGGGCCGAGTACGACGGAGGTCGAAACCGCCACCGGGAAGCTGCCCGGGAAGGTGCCGCCATAAGGGCCCGCGAGCGGACCTTCGCCGGAATTGAAATAGCCGATGACGGTGTCGGCAAAGCCGACGGCCGCATGGGCGGGCATGGCCGTCGCCAGCAAGGCGGCGCCGACAAGGCCGAAATTGCGGAACTTCATGGCATGGTCTCCTCTGGACGTGACAGCGCGATGCGCCCCCGGATGGGCACGCCAGGAAAGCCCCCTGTTCGCCGAGGAGAAAATTACGCCGTAGTTACAAATATTTATATTCTCCAAAGGGGGTATGGTGCTGCCTCAAAAGTGGCAGCGATTGCGCCGAAAGGCGTCGCCGTCGCGCCTCGGCGCGGTGCCGGGGCATGACAATCATGGGTGGACGACCTAAACCGCCGGGAATGTTCCGCCGCCTACTTTTCGTTGCTTGCCTTGTCCTCGCGGCCTGTGTCCCGGCCGATCGCCGAGCGCCGGCGCCGGCAGCCAAGCAGCCCCCGCCCGCCGTGGCGGCAAAGCCGGCCTGGCAGGCGCGCAAGGTCGTCACCGATGCCGTGCCGGCGCCCGGCGGCCGGCTGCACACCGTCAAACCAGGCGAAACCGGCATTGCCATCGCCCGCGCCTATGGTGTCGATTGGGGCAAGGTGGCAGCGGCCAATGGCCTGAAACCGCCCTATGTGCTCGAAGTCGGCGACCGGCTGCTGCTGCCCAGCGCCCGTCAGGTCGCCGCCCAGCGCGCGGCGATGACCGTGGAGGAACGCGCCCGCGCCTTTGACCTCAACATCGACGATATCATCACTGGCGGCGAGCCTGCCGTCAGGCCGGGGCCAGCGCCCAAGCCGGCGTCGAAGCCCGGCGTCAAGCCGCCGCCTGCTGCCATCCAGCCGCTGCCGCAACTGGCCGGCGATGCGCCGCAGTTCCGCTGGCCGGTCGATGGCCGCATCGTTTCGGGCTTCGGTGCCAAGCCCGGTGGGCGCTTCAACGATGGCGTCAACCTGAAGGCCAGCGCCGGCGCCCCGGTGCGCGCGGCGGGTGACGGGGTGGTCGCCTATGCCGGCGATGCCATTCCGGGGTTCGGCAACCTGCTGCTGATCAAGCACGCCGGCGGCTGGGTCTCCGCCTACGGCCATAACGAGGCGCTGCTGGTGGCGCGCGGCAAGCGCGTGGCGCAGGGCGACATCATCGCCCGCGCCGGCGCCACCGGCGCAGTGACCGAGCCGCAGGTGCATTTCGAACTCCGCCGCGGGCGTGCGCCGGTCGATCCGGCACGGGTCATCGGCGGGCGCTAGGTTGCCGCCGTGACAGCGACCCCGGTGTCGCGTAAGGCGCGGGCATGACCCTTATCCTCGATACCGCTCCCAAGGTCGGCATGGTCTCGCTCGGCTGCCCCAAGGCGCTGGTCGATTCCGAACGGATTCTCACCCAGCTGCGCGCCGATGGCTATGCGCTGTCGGGTGATTATGCCGGTGCCGATGTCGTGATCGTCAACACCTGCGGCTTTCTCGACAGCGCCAAGGCCGAAAGCCTCGATGCCATCGGCGAGGCCATGGCCGAAAATGGCAAGGTCATCGTGACCGGCTGCATGGGGCACGAGGCCGACAGCATCCGCGCCCGCTTCCCCGATGTGCTCGCCATCACCGGCCCGCAGCAATATGACGATGTCGTCAATGCGGTGCGCGACGCGGCGCCGCCGGTGAAATCGGCCTATCTCGACCTGATTCCGGATGCGGGGCTCAAACTGACGCCGCGCCACTACAGCTATCTGAAGATCTCCGAAGGCTGCGACCATCGCTGTGCCTTTTGCATCATCCCCAGCCTGCGCGGCGATCTTGCCAGCCGGCCGCCGGCGGCGATCCTGCGCGAGGCCGCCGCACTGGTGCAGGGCGGGACCAAGGAACTGCTCGTCATTGCCCAGGACACATCGGCGTACGGCGTTGATCTGCGCCATGCCGTGTCGTCGTTGGGGGGCCGCGAATTGCGCGCCCATATCACCGATCTGGCGCGCGAACTCGGGCTGCTCGGCGCCTGGGTCCGGTTGCACTATATCTACCCCTATCCGCATGTCGACCAGTTGATCGGGCTGATGACCGAGGGGCTGGTGCTGCCCTATCTCGACATCCCGTTCCAGCACGCCAGCCCGTCGGTGCTGCGCGCCATGCGGCGGCCGGCGAATGATGCCAAGGTGCTCGATCGCATCCGGCGCTGGCGCGGGCTGGTGCACGATCTGGCGCTGCGCAGCACCTTCGTCGTCGGCTTCCCGGGCGAGACCGAGGCCGATTTCCAGTATCTGCTCGACTGGCTCGGCGAGGCGCAAATCGATCGCGCCGGCTGCTTCAAATATGAAGCCGTTGAAGGCGCCGCCGCCAATGCATTGCCCGGCGCGGTGCCGGAAGCCGTGAAGGAGGAACGCTGGCACCGCTTCATGGCGGCGCAATCGGCGATTTCGGAACAGCGGCTGGCGCAAAAGGTCGGCCGCGACATCGACGTGCTGATCGACGCTGTGGACGAAGATGGCGGGGCATCGGGCCGATCGAAATATGATGCGCCCGAGATCGATGGCGAAGTGCATCTGCGCGACGCCGGCGGGATCAAGGTCGGCGACATCGTGCGCGTCCGCATCGAGGAATCGGACGACGCGGACCTTTTCGGCGTGCCGATCGCCGGGTAAGACAAGGCCGATCAACGCATCGGGGGGTGCAGGTGGGCAGGTTTTTCGGCGCGGTCGGCGCCTTTTTCGTGGCGCTATTTGTACTGGTGTTCGCCTTGGCGGTCAGCGAAACCGTCACCGGCTGGCGCTTCACGGTCCTTGGGTCACGAAACGCGCTGGTTCCGCTCGGCCTTGGCATCGCCCTGCTGGTTGCGCGGTTCCGTTTCCGGGCAAAACCTCGCAGGGCTGCGGCAGCGGCACGCGCTGCGCCCGGCGGGCAAGCCTTGCGCGCCGAAGCCGCCCTGGCCGAGCGCTTCGCAAGCACCGACGCGGCGCTCGCCAAGGCCCTGGCGGCGCTGCAGCCGGTTGCCAGGGCAAGTGCCGCAGCCCCTGCCAGGCCGGCCGGCATCGATCCGGCGATTCGCGCCGCCGCCCGTCAGGCCATCATGTTCAGGCAGTATTTCCCGCCGCCGCACGGCGACGAGCGTTTCAGCTTTTTCGGCGGCGTGCCGATTGCACCTGCCGGTTTCGCTTGGCCCCGCGCCGCGCGCGGCGACGGCGCATTGCGGCCGCTGCATTTCCTGATGCAGCTTGATTGCGGCGAAGTGCCGGCGGCAGCGCGGCTGGGCCTGCTGCCCGATCACGGCGTGCTCCACATCTTTCTCGATCTCGAATGGGGTGAAGGCGGCGGCTGCCGTGTCATTCACAGCACCGCCCGCGCCGGCGACTGGGCGCCGGTATCCGCCCCGGCCGATCTCGAGCCCGCCTATGGCAAGGAAGCCCGCTATCACTGGCCCTGGGCACCGGCGCTGGCGGATTGCCCCGCCACCCTGCCGCGCTGGCCGTTTCAGCCGGTGGCGGTGAAATTTACCCCCGGCGAGGGCGATGACGATGCGGCCGTAGCTAGCGGCAATCCCTATGACTTGCCCGAAATCACCGATTTCCAGCCGCAGATCATCGCGGCACAGGGTGAGCCGGTGGCTTGGGATCCCATTTCGGTGCGCGAAATCAGCCCGGTCTATCGCACCATGGTGCGGCCGTTCGCCAACTACCCGCATGATTGGCGAGCGGTGCAGATTGCCGCCGCGCGGATGATCAAAACCGTCGAGCGCCGGCGCGGCGATCGCAACGATCACAAATTCAAGGACATGCCGGCGGCTGAACGCGCCGCCTTTTTCGATGCGGTTGCGGGTGAGGCGCAAGGCTGGTTGGACGCTGCGCACGCCGAACCGCCGTTCGATGCCGTCCCCGCCGATCGCAGCGATGCCTGCTGGCAATGGCTCGCCGACCGCTACGACCTGTCGTTGCTGGGTCTTGTCGATTCGATCACGCTGGCGATCGAGGCTTCGCTGGCGGCTTCCGCCGAAGCGGCAGCGCGGGTGCCGACCGATGTGGCCAGGCGGCTGCATGGGCGCCACGCGCTGGCGGTGCGGACCGAGAACGGTATTCACGTCAACACACCCGACCGGATGCTGGCGCTGGCCAGCGATGTGCAGGGCAACCAATGGGACCGCGCCGCGACGCACCTGTTGCTGCTCGAGATTTCGAGCAACGACGGCATCGGGCATTACTTCGGCGAGGGCGTCTACCAGTTCTGGATCACACCGGAGGATTTGAAGGCGCGGCGCTTCGACCGGGTCGAACTGACGTCGGACGCCTATTGAGCCGGCCGCGCAGCTGCGGCCATTCAAGCCGTGACGCCGGCCCCGCCCTTCCGCTACACCGTCGTTCATGACCGATTTTTCCGCGCTGCTGATCGCCGATGATGG
>JBBQKM010000252.1:0-4848 GCA_038326915.1 Sphingomonadales bacterium | reverse complement strand
GGCGCTGCTGCCCGATCGCCAGTCGCCGAAATCCGATGGTGCCATCGGCACGCCGCCGCTGCCGGTAGCGAGCAACCCCCAGGCCGTGGCGCGCACCTTGCCCCCGGCCTTGTCGGCAACCGGCCACCACCGCCGCGCTGCGTCGGTCATCCCGGCGGCGACCAGCGCGGCGATGATGTCGGCGCTGTCGTCGGCGCTGTCGGCCGATACCGGCAGCCGCGCCACCGCGGTCGCCGATTCGAGCAGCGCGCCATAGCGATCGTCGAGGCCACCGCTGGCCCAGATCGCCTTCACCGCATTGCGGCGATCGGAAAGGCTGGCGCCGGCAAAGGCAGTGCGCAGCCGCCCAGCAGGCGTATCGGCGGCGGCATCGCCCGGCGACAGCGCGGTGATGCCGCTGGCCAGTTCGGCAACCGACACGCTGCCGAGCACTGCCGCCGGGCGCAACGACGCCAGCCGAATTTCCGGCGCCACGCCGGCAGCGCGCACCAGCCAGCCGAAACGCGCCGGGCCGAGCGCCGGCAATTTGTCGGCCGGCACCGCCACGCCCGCCGCGGTGGCGACGCCGTAGCGATAGGGGGTCAGCGCCGGCGCTTCGTTCCAGTCGATATTGGTCGCCCGGCCGGCGCCGCCGGCGATCGTCGCGACGCGCTCGCCCAGCCGCACATCGAACGGATCGACGCCCTTGTCCTCGGCGCGCAGCGTGTCGAACACCCGGGCGGCGGTAATGTCGTCGCCCTGCAGCGCCGCGCACATGCCGACGGCGAGTTGCCACATCGAATCCTTCGACAGCAACCGCCCGGTGCTGGCGATCGGGCACAGTCCGTTGATGTCGGCGGCGGCGAGCGAGACCTGCGCCGCGACCCGATACAGATTGGGGCTGTAGCGATCGACCGGCACCATGTCGGTCAACAGCTTGGCGCCGTCGATCTCGCCCATCCGCATCAGCAGCGAGGCACGCACCGCCACCCAGTCGCCGGGGACAATGCCCCAGGGCGCCGCGCTTTCGCTGAGCAGCGCGCGGCGCAGCGTGATCGCCGCCCAGCGCGACGCCGTCGGCGCCAGCATGCGATTGGCAAGGCTGGCGAGGAATGGCCCGCGCGAGCCGGAGAAGGTATCGAGGCCATAACCGCCGCCGGCGGGCGTGAGCGGGCCAAAGACAGTGATGTCGCGCCCGGTCGGCAGCGCAAGGGCGAAGGGGTCGACCTGCTCGGTCGCCACCGGGGCCGGCCCGAGCAAGGGCGGCAGGCCCGGGGTTTCGGTGATCTCCATCGCCTCGCCGCCCAGCGCTTCGGGGGGGGGCGCCGCCGTCGGCGCCGGGCCGTCGAAACTGTCGGGCAACAGCGATTTCGGTGCCGGCGCATCGCTTTCCGATGGCGGCACCTGCGGCTGGGTGGCGCTTTGCTGGCCGATGACCGGCAGGGCGATCAGCAGCGCCGTGCCACCACCGGCCGCCAGCCACCATGCACGCGCGCGTCTAGCCATCGACCTGTGTACCACCATGATGTTTGACCCGGCTGTCGCCGGGGCGCGCGCCGTGTATAGCGGGGGGCGACATGGAGTGCGACGGCAAAATCCCGGGGGACGAACCCGACCTGCGCGCCGCGGCGGCGCGGCCGGTGGCGCTTGTCGGGCTGATGGGCGCCGGCAAGACCACCATCGGCCGGCGGCTGGCGGTGCGATTGGGCCTGCCCTTCGTCGATGCCGATGCCGAAATCGAAACCGCCAGCGGGCTGACCGTCACCGAAATCTTCGAACGTTTCGGCGAGGCGCATTTCCGCGATGGCGAGCGCCGCGTCATCGCCCGGCTGTGCGATGGCGCGCCCAAGGTCATCGCCACCGGCGGCGGTGCCTTCATCCAGGACGATACCCGCGCGCTGCTGCTCGATCGCGCCATCGTCATCTGGCTCGATGCCGATGTGGCGACGCTGGTCGAACGCGTCCGCCGCCGCAACACGCGGCCGCTGCTCAAGGGCCGCGATCCCGGCGAGGTGCTGCGCGGGCTCGCTGCCGTACGCAACCCCGTCTATGCCACTGCGCATATCCGCGTGCCGAGCAAGGCCAGCCCACACGGCGAAACCGTCGAAACCATCGTCCGCGCGCTCGCCGCGGCCAACGCCGGAAGCACCCGATGATCGTCGAAGTCCCGCTGGGCGCGCGCGCGTACCCCATTCATATCGCGCCGGGCCTGCTCGCCAACGCCGCACCGCTGCTCGGGCCATTGGCGCCGCGCGGCCGGCTGGCGCTGGTCACCGACACCCATGTCGCGGCGCTGCACCTGCCGGCGTTCACCGCCGGGCTGGCCGCCGGCGGCATCGCCGTCGATGAAATCGTGCTGCCGCCTGGCGAAGCGACGAAAAACTGGGCGACGCTCGAACATGTCACTGAACGGCTGCTGCAACTGGGTGTTGAGCGCGGCGATGCCGTCGTGGCACTGGGCGGCAGCGTCATCGGCGACCTGACCGGCTTTGCCGCCAGCATCCTGCGCCGCGGCTGCAAGTTCGTGCAGGTGCCGACGACATTGCTGGCGCAGGTCGATTCGTCGGTCGGCGGCAAGACCGCGATCAACGCCGCGGCCGGCAAGAACCTCGTCGGCGCCTTCCACCAGCCGGCGCTGGTGATCATCGACCCGCAAGTGCTTGCCACGCTGCCGCTGCGCGAATTGCGCGCCGGCTATGCCGAAGTCGTCAAATATGGCCTGATCAACGACCCGGCCTTCTTTGCCTGGTGCGAAGAACACGCCGCCGCGCTGCTCGCCGGCGACGCGGCGGCGCAGGCCGAAGCGATCGCCATATCGTGCCGCGCCAAGGCGAAGGTGGTCGCCGCCGATGAACGCGAGACCGGCGACATCCGCGCACTGCTCAATCTCGGCCACACCTTCGGCCATGCCTTCGAGGCAGAGGCCGGCTTTTCCGACCGGCTGCTCCACGGCGAAGGCGTCGCACTAGGCATGGCGCTGGCGTTCGACCTGTCGGCGCAACGCGGCCTGTGCCCCGCCGAGGACGCAGCGCGGGTGCGTGCGCACCTGCTCGCCTGCGGCTTCACCCTGTCGCCACAGGCGCTGGGCCTCTCCGCGCCGGCGCACACGCTGGTCCACCACATGCGGCAGGACAAGAAGATGCAGGCCGGCACGCTGCCCTTCATCCTGGCGCGCGGCATCGGGCAGGCGTTCGTCGCGCGCGACGTGCCGCTGGGCGAGGTTGAGGCGTTTCTGGCGGCCATTGCGTAACGCCCCCTCGGGTCGCCGTCCGCCGTTGCCACCGTCGCGATAACAGCCCGGCGCTTGCCTTGGCTCCAGCGAATTGCTATGTACATGGCATGGACATGCCCATAACTCTCGACAGCCCGCCCGCGATCATGAGCAGCCGCATGGTGGTGATGATGAGCCCCGACGACAAGCGCGCCATCGAAGGCCGCGCTCGCGCCCAGGGCCTCACCCCGAGCGAGTTGGTCCGCCGTGCCGCGCGCGATTATGATCCGGCCGATGGGGAGCAGGAAGCGGCGCTGGCCTTGCTCGCCGGTGAACTCGAAACCGTTGTCGCCGACATGCGCGCGCAATTGACCAGCACACTCGACGATCTGGCGCAGCATCGCGCCGAAATGGCACGCATCAAGGCCGGCGCGTGAGCGCATTTGAGCGGGTGCTGTCGGGCATCAAGGACCTGCTGGTGATGCGCGAAGACGTCGCGCGGCTGGCGGAGGGCACCAAGGACCTGGGCCGCGATATCCGCGACCACGAACGCCGCCTCATCCGCATCGAAACGCTGATCGAAGTCGCCGAGCGGCGGCCACCTTCGCTGCCGGGCGCCTGAGCTACTTGGTTTCCAGCCGGTCGCCCGGCGCCAGTTTCGCCTGCAGGCCTTTTGCCAGAAACGCCTTGTCTTGCGCCGAGCCGAGCAAGGTCGCCCCCCAGAATGCCGTCGTGGCGGCGGCCGTCACCGCCTTCACATGCGGGTCGACCGGGCGTTCGGGCCGGCCGGCGATGCCGCTGAACACCATGTGGTCGGCGCCATTGAAGATCAGCAGATATTTGTCGCCTGGCGGCATCGCGCGATACGCGGCGGTGCGCTGTGCCTCGGCAGCGGCGCGCACTTCCGGCGGCGCCAGCGGCGGCGCGCCGTCCTCGCTGCCGGTGATCGACAGGAACGGCATGCCGATCTTGCCAAAGGCTTCGGCGGTGTCGCTGACGAACGGCGCCGACGGGCTGAGCGCGATGGCGGCCCGGATGCGGCGGTCGGCGAGCGTCGCCGTCGCCCCCGGCCCCCAGCGCTGGCCGGCGAGCGCCTGCGCTGTCCACGCCCCCATGCTGTGCCCGGCAAAGCCGATGCGATCGGGATCGATGCGCGCCAGGTTGCAGGCGGCTTCGTTTGGCCGCCGCGCCACTTCGTTGAGCACGAAGCGCGCATCCATCACCCGCGCCAGCAACTGCTCGGGCGTCGCCGCAGCGCGGATCCGCGCCGGCACATCGGCCGGCGTCGGCGCGCCGCGATAGACGGCGATATCGCTGCCATGATGCTGGATGTGAATCACCGCCAGGCCTCGCGCCACCCACGCCTTGCCCCACACGCCGCCGCCATTGGTGTCGCCGCCCATGCCGTGGCTGAACAGCACCAGCGGCACCTTGCCGGTTCCGCCCGGCATCCGCACCCGCACCGGCACGTCGCGGCTGCGCGCATCGTCGTGCCAAACGGCATCGCAGACCGGGCCGGGGGTGGCGGCGAGCAGCAGTGCGATCAGGGCAATCAGGAAATGTGCCTCCGGCGGGGGGGGGGGGGTTTCCCGGGAACCCCCACCCCGGTGTTTTAGGGGTTGACACCGGCGGGGGGGACCCCCCCCACAGCCGGGGGG
>JBBQKM010000251.1:0-4860 GCA_038326915.1 Sphingomonadales bacterium | reverse complement strand
CCCCGATAGCGATTGGAAGAGCCTCCGGCGGCTGGGGCCGCAGGCCCTGCTTCAGCTCGGCCTAAAGCGCCGCCGCCACTTCGGGCGAATTCCACTTCAGCGTGCCGGCGACGCGCCAGACTTCACGGCCCTTTTCGTCATACAGGATCGAAACCGGCAGGCCGCGGGCGTTCAGCGCCTCGGCGAACGACCCGGGCTGGTCGAGCATCGGCTGCAGCACCTTGAACTTGCCGGGCTTGAAGAATTTGTTGACCGCCTGCCAGCCTTCCATGTCCTGGCTGATCGGCAGGATGACCAGCTTGCCGGCGCGCGCCGCCGCCAGCGTGTCGAGCGCCGGCATCTCGGCGATGCACGGCGCGCACCAGGTCGCCCACAGATTGACCAGCACGCGCTTGCCGCGCCAGGCGGAAAGGCTGGTTTTGGCATTGGGCTTGCGTTCGAACGCCACCTTGGGCGCCGGGGTGCCGGCGTGGCTGCGGTCGATGCTGTTGATCGGCGCGGCGGCGACCGTGGCGGCATTGGCAGCGCTGTCGCTGGCGCCGTCGCAGGCGGTAACGGCCAGCCCGGCAGTGGCGACCAGCATCAGCCTTGCGATATCGACGCGCATCGAATTTTCCTGTCCATAGTGGAGACGTGCCGGAGATAGCCACGCCGCCCGGTACCGACAAGCGGCGATGGCATCGTGTCGCGATCGATGGGGGAAGGGCTGCATGACGTTATCACGGCGCGAGGCCTTGCAGATGGCCGCATTGGGCGCCGCGGCGGCGCTGCCGGCGGTGGCACAGGCCGCCCCGCTTGCTTGCGGGCCGGGCGCGATTCCCCTATCGCCGCCGGACACGGCCAGCGGCGGGAGCGTTACCATCAGCACGGGCAGCGAAAACGCGGCAGACACGGTGGCCCAGGGCGCCGCAAACAGCCTGTGGGGCGGGCGTTTCGGCGCCGGGCCATCCGCCGTGATGCGAGAGATCAACGCATCGATTGGCGTCGACAAGCGGCTGTGGCGGCAGGATATCGCCGGCAGCCGCGCCCATGTCGCGATGCTGGGCGCGCGGGGCATCGTGTCGCCCGCCGATGTCGCCGCGATCGACAAGGGCCTCCAGCAGATCGCCCGCGAATATGAAGCCGGCGGGCTGGTCGAGGATTTGGCGCTCGAGGATATCCACCTGCATGTCGAAACCCGGCTGAAGGCGATCATCGGCCCAGCGGCGGGGCGGCTGCACACTGCGCGCAGCCGCAACGACCAGGTGGCGACCGATTTCCGCCTGTGGGTGAAGGCGGCGTGCGCGGAGGCCGATGCGGCGCTTGCCGGGCTGGTCACCGCGCTGCTGGTGCGCGCCGATCAACATGCCGAAACCATCATGCCGGGCTTTACCCATCTCCAGGTCGCCCAGCCGGTGACATTGGGCCATCACCTGATGGCCTATGTCGAGATGCTGACACGCGATCGCGGCCGCTTTGCCGATGCGGCGCGGCGCATGGACCAGTGCCCGCTCGGCGCCGCGGCGCTGGCCGGCACCAGCTATCCGATCGACCGGACGATGACGGCAAAGGCGCTGGGCTTTGCCGGGCCGACGCGCAACAGCCTCGATTCGGTGTCGGACCGCGATTTCGCGCTCGAATATCTCGGCGCGACGCACATGACCGGGCTGCATCTGTCGCGGCTGGCCGAGGAAATGATCATCTGGGCGAGCCAGCCCTATGGCTTTGTCACCCTGCCCGATGCGTGGAGCACCGGCAGCAGCATCATGCCGCAAAAGCGCAATCCCGATGCGGCCGAACTGGTGCGCGCCAAGGCCGGGCAGTTCCTCGGCGCCTTCACCCGGCTGTCGGTGGTGATGAAGGGGCTGCCGCTCGCCTATTCCAAGGACATGCAGGACGACAAGGTGACGGTGTTCGCCGCCCATGACGATCTGGGCCTGTGCCTTGCCGCGATGAACGGCATGGTCGCGTCGATCACCTTCAATCCGGCAAGGATGCGCGCCGCCGCCGCCAGCGGCTTTTCCACCGCCACCGATCTGGCCGACTGGCTGGTCCGCGCCGGCGGCGTGCCGTTCCGCGAAGCCCATGAGATCACCGGTCATTGCGTCCGCGCCGCCGAGGCCAAGGGCACCGACTTGAACGGCCTGAGCGATGCCGAGCTGGCCGCCGTCGACGCGCGCATCACGCCGGCGGTGCGCAGCGTGCTGTCGGTCGAGGCGTCGGTCGCCAGCCGCACCAGCTTTGGAGGCACCGCGCCGGCCAACGTCCGCGCCGCCATCGCCGCCGCCAGGGCCGCGCTGTGAAGCGCCTCGCGCTGGTCGCGCTGTTGCTGCTCGCCGCTTGCGGCAAACAGGGCAAGCTGACGCCGGTGCCGCCGCGTCCGGCGCCGCTGCAGGCTGCCGAGACGGTGAAGCCGAAAACCGCCGAGGACATGCTGCAATTGCCGACGCAATCGGCCCCGGCGCGGGTCGATGATCCGGTCAAGAACGCCCAGCAGCGCCCCGACGACCGTTTCAACCTGCCGCCGCCGCAGTAAGGGCCAGCCGAATGGACCATTTCGAGATTCATGACGGCGTCATGCACGCCGAAGGGGTCAGCCTTGAAATGCTGGCCGAAACCGTCGGCACGCCGTTCTATTGCTATTCAACCGCGACGATCGAGCGGCATTTCCGCGTCTTTGCCGATGCCGTCGCCGGGCTTGGCAATGGCGACCCGCTGGTGGCCTTCGCGGTCAAGGCCAATCCAAATCTGTCGGTGCTGGCGACGCTCGCCAAGATGGGCGCCGGCGCCGATGTCGTGTCGGGCGGCGAGCTGGCGCGCGCGCTCGCCGCCGGCGCGCCGGGCAACCGCATCGTGTTTTCGGGCGTCGGCAAGCAGCCGCACGAGATGGCGGCGGGCATCGAGGCCGGCATCCTGCAGTTCAATGTCGAATCCGAGGCCGAAATCGGCATGCTCGCCGAAGTTGCCGCCGCGCATCATGCCCGCGTCGATATCGCCATTCGCGTCAACCCGGCGGTCAATCCCGGCACCCATGCCAAGATCTCGACCGGCGGCCAGGACAGCAAGTTCGGCATTCCGATCGAGCGCGCCCATGCCGCGTTCGTGATGGCGGCGGGCCATGCCAGCCTCAATCCCGTCGGCGTTGCTGCGCATATCGGCAGCCAGTTGACCGATCTTGGCCCGATCGAATCGTGCATCGGCCGGCTCGGCGAGCTTGCCGCCGGGCTGCGCGCCGCCGGGCATCCAGTCACCCGCATCGATGTCGGCGGCGGGCTCGGCGTGCCCTATCGCGCCGATCAGCCGGCACCGCCCGAACCCGCCGTTTATGCAGCGATGGTGGCGCGCGCGACAAAAGGCTGGGATTGCCGCCTGCTGTTCGAACCCGGCCGCATGATCGTTGGCAACGCCGGCGTGATGGTGGCCGGCGTCATCCTGGTCAAGGAAGGCACGACCAAGACGTTTGTCGTCACCGATGCCGGCATGAACGACCTGCTGCGGCCGTCGCTCTATGGCGCCTGGCACGATATCCGCGCGCTGCGGCCGGTCGCGGGTCGGATGACAGCAACGGTGGTCGGCCCGGTCTGCGAAAGCGGCGACACCTTTGCCGAAGATCGCGAGATCGAGGCGGTGGGCGCCGGCGATCGCATCGCCTTCATGACCGCCGGCGCCTATGGCGCGACGATGGCGAGCACCTATAACTCGCGGCCGCTGGTGCCCGAGGTGATGGTCAGTGGCACTAGCTGGGCGGTGGTTTCCGAACGCAACCAGCCGGCGGCGATGCTGGCGCTCGATACCCGCGCGCCCTGGCTTTGACGGCGGTTGTGAAACCGCTAACCGCTTGGCAAGTTGTATCGTGCACAGGCGGGGCGCAGCAGTGAACGGAACAGCCAGATGACGATCAAGACGGTGAAAACCGCGGTGTTTCCGGTCGGCGGCCAGGGCACGCGCTTCCTGCCCGCCACCAAGGCGGTGCCAAAGGAAATGCTGCCCGTCGTCGACAAGCCGCTGCTGCAATATGCCGTCGACGAGGCGCTGGCCGCCGGCATTGAGCGGCTGGTGTTCGTCACCGCGCGCGGCAAGAGCGCCGTCGAGGATTATTTCGATGTCGCCGCCGAACTCGTCGCCAGCCTGACCGCCAAGGGCAAGCACGCCGAACTCGCGGTGCTCGCCGACACCCAGCTCGATCCCGGCCGCATCGCCTATGTCCGCCAGCAGGACCCGGCGGGGCTGGGCCATGCCGTCTGGTGCGCGCGGCATTTCATCGGCGACCATGCCTTTGCCGTGCTGCTGCCCGACGAGCTGCTGTGGAACCCGGCAGCGCCGGCGCTCGCCGAGATGCACGACGCCTATCAGCGGCTTGGCGGCAATCTCATCTCGGTGCTCGAAGTGCCCGAGGACCACACCCATCGCTATGGCATCGTCACGCCCGGCGCCATCGACGGCAAGATCACCGAGGTGCGGGGATTGGTCGAAAAACCCCCTGCCGGCACCGCGCCGTCGCGGCTCGCCGCCATCGGCCGCTATATCCTGCAGCCCGAAGTCATGGACATTCTCGCCGCCGGCAAGCGCGGCGCCGGCAACGAGATCCAGCTGACCGATGCGATGGCCGAGCTGATCGGCGTGCAGCCGTTCCACGCGCTGACCTTCACCGGCACGCGCTTCGATTGCGGCGACAAGGCCGGGCATGTCACCGCCAATATCGCGCTGGCGCTCGAGCGCGATGATGTCGGCCCGGCGGTGCGCGCCTGGCTGCGGACGCAAACGTTCTGACCAGCCCCTCCCTCCCCCTTGCGGGGGGGGCGGCGCGCGCCCCGCGCGGGGGGGGGGGGGCGCGCGGGGGGGGGTGGGTCACCCCCCCCCGCCCGGCGGGCGGCGGGGCGC
>JBBQKM010000250.1:0-4903 GCA_038326915.1 Sphingomonadales bacterium | reverse complement strand
GACGGTGATGCGTTGCGGGCCCAGCTCGACGGCGTTCGATCGGGTCAGCCCGACCATCCCGTGTTTCGACGCGACATAGGCGGCCATGTGCGGGAACCCCGATTTCGCCGCCTGGCTGGCGACGTTGATGATCCGCCCGGCGATGCCGTCGGCGCCCGGCCCTTGCGCGATGAACTGCCGCGCCGCCGCCTGGGTGCACAGGAACGCGCCCTTCAGATTGACATCGAGTACCCGGTCCCAATCGGCGGCGCTGGTTTCGAGCAAGGGCTTCATGACGAAACCAATGCCGGCGTTGTTGACCAGCACGTCGATGCGCCCGAACGCCGCCACCGTCGCGGCCACGAGCGCATCGCACTGCGCTGCATCGGTGACATCGCACGGCTGCCACAACACCCGCGCGCCGCGCGCGTGGAGATCGGCGACCACCGCCGCCGCGTCGGCCGACGACGCCAGCCCGGCGCCGCCGGTTTCGACATCGGAAACGACGCACGCCGCGCCTTCATCGGCAAAGCGCTGCAATATGGCCTGGCCCAGCCCCTGCAGCCGCCCCGACCCGGTGACGACGACGACTTTGCCGGCAAAGCGCATCAGCCCGCCATCAACAGGTCGGTGGTCATGAACACAGGGTTGTCGGCAAAGCCTGCCAGCTCGGCGCCGAGCTGGGCGACGAGGTCGCCGGCACAATCCTTCATGAACTCGTCCATATGGGTGATGTCGATGATCTCGACATACTGGTAGGGCGGCGCCGCATCGGAAAACAGCATGCCGGTGGTGCGATAGACGTTGAAATCCTTGACCGAAACCAGCGACCGCACGCCGGGCATGTCGCTTTTGGCGGCCCAGTTTTCATATTCGGCGATGGCGACACCGGGCTTCAGGTTGAACAGGGCGATGATACGCAAGACGGCAGTCCTTTCAGGCGAAGGCAGCGGGGAAACGATAGGCGCCCAGCGCGGTGTCAAGGCGCGCGGCAAGCGCCAGCAACGTGGATTCGGAACCGGCGCGGCCGATGATCTGCACGCCGACCGGCAGCCCGTCGCTATCGACGCCGGCGGGCAGCGACAGCGCCGGCAGCCCGGCGATATTGGCGAGCGCGGTGAAATCCGCCTGGGTGACGGGGGCGCGGCCATGGGCAAAGGCCGCCTGCGGCGCGGTGGGAGTCAACAGCACGTCACGGTCGCCGAACAGCCGGTGCAGCGTGTCGGCCGCCGCTGCCATCACAGCGCCCCCGGCGGCCAATGCAGCGGGCGTGGCGCCGGTGCCATAGTCCATCAGCGCGTTGAAATAGGCGCTGGTGCCGCCGGCGGCGCGATCATCGCCAAAGGTCACCGCCGCTTCGCGCGCCGATTCGATGAAGCCGGCCATGCGCGCCGCAGCGAGATCGAGGCCCGGGGTCGCGGCCTCGACCACCGCCAGCCCAAGGCCGCGCAAGGCGGCGACGGCGGTGTCAAGGCCGGCGCGCACCGCTGGCTCCATGTCGTGCGCGTTCACCGCCGCGAGCGTTGCCACCCGCGCCAACGGCGCTGCGTCGCCCGGCGGTGTCAGCACGCCGAACACCGCCGCCAGATCGGCGACCGAGCGCGCCAGCGGCCCGATCGAATCGAGCCGGCGGGCGAGGAAGACAAGACCGGCATCGGGCAGCAATCCATTGGTCGGTTTCAGGCCATAAACGCCGTTGTACGCCGCCGGGATGCGCACCGACCCCAGCGTGTCGGTGCCGAGCGCCGCGGCACACAGGCCGGCGGCGACCGCGGCGCCCGATCCGCCGCTCGATCCCCCCGGGGTGCGGCCGATGGCGTGCGGGTTTTCGGTGCGGCCATAGGCCTGGTTGTCGGTGGTCGCGCCCAGCGCTGCCTCGTGCATGTTGAGCTGGCCGATGATGATCGCGCCGGCGTCGCGCAGCAGCTGCACCACCGGCGCGTCGCAGGTCGCGATCGCATCGCGGCGCGCCGCGACCCCGGCGGTCGTCGGCCAGCCTTCGACATCGATGTTGGCCTTGATGCCGATCGGTACGCCCTCCAGCGGCCGCGCCTGGCCGCGCGCGATCAGCGCCGCCGACATCGCCGCATCGGCGCGGGCGCCTTCGGTATCGACGAGCGTGAAGGCCCGCAGCTCGCCATCAAGCCGCGCGATGCGATCGAGATAATGTTCGGTCACCGCAACGGCATCGGCGGCGCGCAGTTCGGCGATCGACAGCCGGTGCATCACAAGCCGCGCTCGTCGATCAGCCGGATCGGTTTTTGCCGCACATCGATCTGTGTCGCCACCGCGGTGCCGCCGGGGCCGACCAAGGCCACCGCCACCTCGACGCCAAGGCCGGTGCGCAGCAGCGCCGCCAGCGCCGCCGTGTCGCTGCCCGGCGCGCGATGCTCGAGCACCACGGTCAGCGTGTCGGTGCCGCGGCCATCGCGGGTCATGCTGCAGACATATTCGCCGGTCAGTTCGGGCCGGTTCTCGATCAGCGCGCCGATCGCGTGCGGGAAAACGTTGATGCCCTTCAGCTTCACCATATTGTCGGAGCGGCCGAGAAAGCCCTGGATGCGGCGGAACACCATGCCGGTGGCGTTGGCATCGGTGCGATAGGCCGACACATCGTGCGTGTTGAAACGGATGCACGGGGCGATATCGTCCTTGTACAGGCAGGTCACCACCATGTCGCCCTTTTCGCCCGGCGCCAGCGGCGCGCCGCTGGCAACGTCGCAGATTTCGACGAACTGCGCATCCTCCCAGACATACAGCCCGTCGCGTTCCGGGCCCTCGCCGGCGATGCAGCCGGTGTCGCCGACACCGTACCAGTCATAGGCCCTGGCGCCGCCCCACGCCGTCTCGACACTGCCGCGGTCTTCAGTGCCGAGGTGGCCGATGATCATGCGCAACTTGATGTGTTCGCCGGGAACCAGGCCCTCGGCGGCGGAAACTTCGGCGAGTTTGCGGATATAGTCGATGAAGCCGACCGCCACCGTCGCGCCGAAATCGGCCATCAACTGAACCTGCGTTGCCGATCGCGTTTCGATGCCGGTGCCGGCCGACAGGAAGACGGCGTTGGTGAAATGCGTATAGGCCTCGCGGATGTAATGGCCGCCGTTGATCATGCCGTGGCCATAGACCGAATGGACGACATCGCCGGGCACCAGCCCCTGCCAGCGCGCCATGCGCGCGACGAGCAAATTGCCGACCTCGCGACCCTTGGGGCCGAACAGCAAAGTCTGCGGCTTGCCGGTGGTGCCGCTGGTGGTGTGGAGGACGACCGGCGGGCGGGTCGCGGCGTCGCCCAGCCCGGCGAAATCGCCGAACGGCGGGTGGGCGGCGATCGAGGCCATCAGGTCGGATTTGTCATAGGCCGGCAGGCTGGGCAGATCATCGAGGCTGCGGATGTCGCCGGGTTCGATGCCCTTTGCCCCCCAGTGACGCTGGTAGAAGGGGATGGCCCAGCCGCGGGCCATCAACCGGGTGAACTGCGCCTCCTGAAGGCTGCGCAACTCGTCGCGCGACATCGCCGTGTAGCGCGCGGTGAAGGCATCGCCGATCGGATAGTCGCGCAGCAGCTGCGGCACATCGGCGGTGGCGAAATAATCGGGATAGGTCATGCAGGGGTTCCGGACAGCAGGGTAAGCGGGTCGCCAGCCGGTGTCGGCGAGGCGGCAAGCGAGCGGGCAAAAGCGAGCTTTTTGGCGTGCGCGGCCGGGGCGAGCGGGTTGGCCGGGGTGCCAAGCGTCGCCGGCACCGCGACACGGCGTATGCTGCCATCGGCGAAGGTCAGCGCAAAGGCCTGCGGCGCCAGCGCATTGGGATCGAGATTGCCGTCGACGGTGATTGTCAGCCGATCGCCGAGCGCGTGCAGCGCCGGGTCGGCGAAATCGGCAGGCGTGAAGCGGCGCGGGTCGATGCGCCCGTCGGCCAGCATCAGCGCGGTGAGGAACGGCAGGCACAGCCGGGCATAGGCGGGGGTCATGTCGGTGCGCCACGGCCGGCCGACGAGGCGGGCGACGAGCGGCGGCACCTGCGCGGTGACGGCGGTGGTATCGGCTGTCAGCATACCCAGCGTCGCATGGCTGGCGCGGCCCGAAGGCCAGGGCTTGATGCTAATTTCGGTGATACGCCAGACGGCACCGAGCGTGGCCATCAGATCCGCAGGGTCGCCGGCATCGAACAGCGGGAAATAGCCGAACGGGCCGGTCAGGGCGTCGTGCGGCCCCGGCAGCCCGGCCTTGACCAGGTCGACCGCCGTCATCGCCGCGCGCGCTGCCGCCGCCACCTGCAGCGGCAGCGCCAGCGAGCCTTCGACATGCGCCTGCATCGTGCCGGCGCACTGTGCATGCGCAAGGCCGAGGACATCGGCAAAGCGTTCCGCTGGCAGGCCGGCAAGGCGCGCGCAGGCCAGCGCCGCGCCGATCAACCCGGCGGTGGCGGGGCGGAAGAAGCGCAGCGGGCTGGTCGCGGCGAGGCCGAGCACACAGGCGATATCGACCCCGACGACGAGCGCCGCCAGCGCCTCCTCACGCGAGGCGCCATGCTGGTGGCACGCCGACAGCAGCGCCGCGGTCACCACGCTCATCGCATGGACGACAGCCGGTTCATGGACCGCATCCCATTCGAGACAGTGGATCTGATAGCCGTTGACGAACGCCGCGCCGGCCGCCGGCAACCGTATGTCGCGGCCGAGCACCGGCACCATGTCACCCGCGCCCCAGCCGCGCGCCGCCGCCAGCACGCCATCGGCGCCCGGCGCGGTTGATCCTGCCGCGCCGACCGCTAGCGTGTCTTCCAGCAGCACCAGCGCCGTGGCGCGCACCGCATCGGGCAAGCGCACCGGCCCGGAGGCAAAGGCCAACAGGTCGGCTGTCGCGGTCATGTGAGCCACTGTGCGATCAGCGCCAGCAGCGGCGCGGCGGGTGTTGCATCC
>JBBQKM010000249.1:0-4917 GCA_038326915.1 Sphingomonadales bacterium | reverse complement strand
CGGGGCATCGTGCTGGCGCGGCCGTCGGAGCGGGTTCTCGACGTGCTCGACACGGCATTGCCAGCGGATTTCACCAAGGAGGACGGCGAAAAGATCACCGGCGCCGCATGATCCGCCCAGCCACGCCGGCCGACGCCGTCGCCATCGCCGCCATCTATGCCCCGGAAGTGCTGCATGGCACCGCGACCTTTGAATATGATGCCCCCGATGCCGCCGAAATGGCGGCCCGGATCGCCAGGATCATGGGCGCCGGCTGGCCATGGCTGGTGGCAGAACGCGCCGGTGCCATCGCCGGCTATGCCTATGCCGCGCAGTTCCGCGACCGCCCGGCCTATGCCCGCACCTGCGAAAATTCGGTCTATGTCGCCGCCGGCCAGCATCGGACAGGCATCGGCAAGGCCCTGCTGGCGGCGCTGTGCACGGCGGCTGAGGCAGCCGGTTTCCAGCAGATGATCGCGGTCATCGGCGATGGTGCCGGCAATGCCGCCTCGCTGGGCCTGCACAGCAGCTGCGGCTTCCGCGAAGCCGGGCGGCTGACCAACGTCGGGCTCAAATTCGGCCGCTGGCTCGATGTCGTCTACATGCAGCGCAGCCTGTGAGCGCCGGCCTGGCGCGCCGCCTGGCGGCCGAGGCGATCGGGTCGGCGATGCTGTTCGCCACCGTCATCGGTTCCGGAATCATGGCCGAACAGCTCGCGGGCGGCAATGTCGCGGTGGCGCTGCTCGGCAATACGCTGGCGACCGCGGCGATGCTGTTCGTGCTGATCACGATGCTGGGGCCGGTTTCGGGGGCGCATTTCAACCCGGCGGTGACGCTGGTTTTCACGCTTCGGGGGGACCTGGCGTGGCGTGACGCCGGCCTGTTCGTGCTGGCGCAGCTCGCCGGCGGCTGGATCGGCGCGGTCACCGCACACGCGATGTTCGCGCTACCGTTGATCGCGTTCGGCACCAAAGTCCGCACCGGACCCGGCCAATGGCTCGGCGAGGCGGTGGCGACGTTCGCGCTCGTGCTGACCATCCTCGGCACTATCCGCCATCGCCCGCAATGGGTGCCGGTCGCGGTCGCCTGCGTCATCACCGCCGGCTACTGGTTCACATCATCGACGAGCTTTGCCAACCCGGCGATCACCGTGGCGCGATCGCTGACCGACAGTTTTTCAGGGATTCGGCCAATCGATGCGCCGGGCTTCATCATCGCGCAACTTGTTGGCGCGCTGGCGGCAGCCGGCCTTGGGCGCTGGCTGTTCGCCGAGGATCAGGGGAGTTGAAGAGCCTCCGGCGGCTGGGGCCGCAGGCCCCAGCCCCCATTGTGTTGTGACCTGTTCAGCAGGCTTTGTGTTGCCGCCGAAACCATCGAATTGGGGTCTGGGGCCTGCGGCCCCAGCCGCCGGAGGCCCTTCAACGTCCTAAACCCGCACCAGCCCGGTCATCGGCCGGACCGGATCGCTGCCGAACACCGTGCGTGCCACTAGCGCCGGATCGAGGCCGAAATGTTCGGCCGCCAGCCCGGCAAACAGCGCACGCAAATCGGCGGTGGGGCGCAGGTCGCGGCCGTCATGCAGCTGCCCCGGCGCCAGCCCCGGCCAATCGGCAACCACGCGCCCGCCCTTGATCGCGCCGCCGGCGACCAAGGCGACACCGCCGGTGCCGTGATCGGTGCCGCCGGTGCCGTTGGGCGCCACGGTGCGCCCGAATTCGGTGGCGGCGACAACGACGGTGCGGGCCCAATCGGCGCCCAACCCGGCGTGGAGGGCGGCAATCGCGCCATCCAACTGCTTCAGCTGGTTGTTGAGCCGCCCGGCCTGCGCCGAATGCGTGTCCCAGCCGTTGATCTCGATGACCGCGACGCGCGCGCCATCGGGCTTGGCAAGGAACGTCGCCGCCAGCTTGGCAAGCGTTACCGGGTTGCTGCGGCCCTGCGCATCGGCACCGGCCATCGTGCGGGCATCGAGCGCCTGGCTCCACAGCGCGTGCAACTGGCTGTCGCCGGCGTACATGGCGCTGACGCGCGCAAGCAAATCCGCATCGGCATCAGGCAGTTGCGATGGTGCATAGGATGTTGCCGGCGCCGACCCGCGCAGCGCCATCGGCACGGTCGGTGACAGCGCCACCGCCGGCTCGCGCGCCACGGGCAACAGCGGCAGCAGCCGGTTCAGCCAGCCATCCTTGAGCGCATAGGCGGCGGTGCCGCCGGTTTCGAGGACGTTCTGGGCGTCGAAATGCGACCGTTCACGATACGGCGAGGCAATGGCATGGACAAACAGCGCCTCGCCCTTTGCATAAAGCGCGGCGGTCGTGGCCAGCGCCGGATGCAGCGCGAACATCGCGCCGATCGGCAGCGGCGCGCCGGCGGCCGGCGGCGGGCCGAAATTGCCGCGCAGCGCCGCATAGGCCGGATCGCCGACCGGCATCACCGTCGCCAGCCCGTCCATCGCGCCGCGCAGGATGATGAACACCAGCCGGCGATCGGTCGGCGCCGCCGCCAGCGCCAGCCGCGGGCCGAGCAGCAATCCGGTGGCGAGCCCGGCACGGCCAAGGAACAGGCGGCGGTCGATCACAGTCTATCTCCGCAGGAATTCGGGGGACGACAGCAGCAGCGCCAGCCCCTGCTGCGGCCGGTCGGCGCGCGCGATCGCCTGCGCGGTGGCCGCAGTCAGCACGCCGGGCAGCAGTTTCGGCGCCAGCGCCCGCGCGTCGATACGGTCACCCGCCTGCGCCGCGATCCGCCCGGCGGTTTCGACACGGCGCAGCAGCGCATCGGGGGCCGCCCAGCTGGCGGCGATATCGTCCCAGCCCGCCGGCGACCCCGACCGCCAGATCGGCTGGCCGAGCTGGCCGAGGGCACCGACGACGCGCAGATCGGGGGCATTGCCTGCGCCGACCGCGCGCAGCGCCGAGATCGTCCAGTCCCAGGGCGTCTTGAATTTCGGCGTCGCCACCGCCCAGCTTTCGGGCGCCGCGACGAGCAGGCGGTACATCGCCATCAGGTCGCCGCCGCTGGCGACATGCGCCGCCGCCAGCCGGTCGACGAGCGCCGGCGGCGGCACATCGGCGACGAAATGCCGGGTAAGCTTGGTCGCCAGATGCCGCGCCGTCGCCGGGTGGACGGCAAGGTCGGCGAGCATGGCGCGCGCCTGCGCCTCGCCCGGCTGGTCATAGCGTTTGCCGAGCAGGCTGCGCGCGCCGGGTTCATGCCAGGCAGGCTGGAAGACAAAGGCGCCATCGGGCGCCTCGATACCGATCTGGCGGCGCACGAAGCCGCCGACGCTCCACCCCGACAGCGCCTGCGCGAGCTGCTGGACATCGGCCTGGGTATAGCCGCTGCCGACGCCAAGGGTGTGGAGTTCAAGGATCTCGCGCCCGAGATTTTCGTTGAGGCCGGGCTGGCGGCGCGCATTGGGCCGGGCGCGCGCCGCGACGCCGATCGCCGAGTTCGGCCCGATCGATTGCGCCTGGTCGAGGTAGAGCAGCATCGCCGGGTGACGCTCGACTGCCAGCAGCAGGTCGACGAAGCGGCCGCCGATATGCGGGCGGTTGGCCTCGATTTCGAGCGTGCCGGCCAGCCCGATGGTCTGCAGCTTGTCGGCCGACACGGCGAAGTGATTGGCCCAGAAATGCACCAGCCGTTCGGGAAACGGCGCCGGGGTGGTGAGCGCGGCGGCAATGCGGGCTCGTGCCTGGCCACCGTAATTGTCCTGATACTGGCGCCGCAGGTCGCGTCGGATATCAGCCTCGGTGCTTCTGGCCGGCATCGCCGCTGCCGGCATTTCAGCCATGCCGTTACCCAGCCCGTTGGCGCGCAGAAACGGCCGGATCTGCGCCAGATATTCGCGGAACTGGCGCGCCATTACCGCGCTGCCAGGCACGGCAGCAATCGTGGCGGGGCGCGGATCGAAGCGATCGAACTGGCGGATCAGATCGGCGCGGGGATCGGCAACAGCGGCATCATCGGCGCGCGTGCCGAGGCCAAAGCGGTTGTGGGCAATGGCGAACGCAGCGGGGGTGGCGATGACCATGCCCGATTACGCCCCCGGGCAGTGCAATCCCCCGGCCGGATGCGGCCGGGGGAAATAGCGTCAGCTGTTGCGAATCAGTTGTTAACCTGGCGCTTGAAGAACGGCGGGATGTCGACTTCCGGGGCGCCAGGCGCGGGTTCGGGCGCGAGGGTCGCCGTCGGTGCCGGCTTGGGCTTGGGCCCGCGCGACAGGTTCATCATCTTTTCGAACAGCGTCGGGGTGCGCTCTTCTTCGTGGGGTTCGGGTGCCGGCGGCGGTTCGACGGCGGCAACCGGCACGATCGGCAGGGTGGTCGGCGTGAAGGTGAAGGTGCTTTCCAGCGGCGACGGATCGTCGACACGTTCGGCCTCGGTGGCCAGATCGATGTCGTCGTCGAGCATGGCTTCGGGCAGGTCGTCGGCGAGCATGTCGAGGTGTTCGAGACCACGCGCCGCCACCGGCACTTCGGCAGCCGGTATCGCGATCACCGGCTCGGGTGCCGGGACCGGCGCCGGCGGCGCGGTAAAGATGCTCGGCTGGCCGCCGAAGCCGGTGGTGGCGCGCGGCCGCTGCGGCACGATCGCCGGGCGCGACGCGGCGTCGATGCCAGTGGCGACAACGGAGACGCGCATGACGCCGTCGAGATCCTTGTTGAACGCCGAACCGACGATGATGTTGGCATCGGGATCGACCATGTCGCGGATGTGCGTGGCGGCCTCATCGACTTCCATCAGGCGAAGATCGTCGCCGCCGGTGATGTTGATGATCACACCCTTGGCACCGCGCATCGAAACTTCGTCGAGCAGCGGGTTGGCGATGGCCTTTTCAGCAGCTTCGATAGCCCTTCTTTCCCCAGTTGCTTCGCCGGTGCCCATCATCGCCTTGCCCATTTCGGACATGACCGTGCGGATATCGGCGAAATC
>JBBQKM010000248.1:0-4939 GCA_038326915.1 Sphingomonadales bacterium | reverse complement strand
GTTCAGGAACACCTGGACCAATGCGTCGCGATTGGCAGCGACCAGCGGCAGCGACGGATCATAGCGTTCGCGGATGGTCAGATCGGCGGCAAACCCCTGTTCGGCGAGCTTGCGGACATGGCCAAGCACCTCGTGGATATTCTCCGGCCGCAGCTTTAGCGGCCTTGTGTCGGTGAAGCTCTCCATCCGGTCGACGAGCTTGGCGATGCGATCGACTTCGGCGACGATCAGGTCGGTGAGCTCGCGACCATCACTGTCGATGCCGGTGGCGAGCAATTGCGCCGCGCCGCGGATACCTGACAGCGGGTTCTTGATTTCGTGCGCCAGCATCGCCGCGACGCCGACCGCTGATCGCGCTGCCCCCTGCTGGTGGACCTGCCGATCGACCAATGTGGCGACCGATCGCGTCTGAAAGGCAACAGTCAGCCATTCCGGTGCATCGCCGACCGGCGCGACCAGCACATCGGCGCGCTGCGTGCGGCCACCGCTGAAATGCAGCGGCACATCATAGGCGGCACAGCCGCCGCCATCTCTGCGAGCGCGCCAGACCAGCCCTTCTACGGCGCTGTCGGTTCCGAACGCGGCCGCCCAGCCACGTTCACGCAGCGCCTGCTGGCTGGTGTTGAGGAAATTTTCGGCTGCCAGATTGGCCTGCGTCGGCGTACCGTCGGGGCTGACGAGGATCGCCGGCACGGCCAGGCCGGCAAGTAGTTCGGCGGCACCGGCCATCAAGCCGCAAGCGCCGATGTGCCGGCGTCGTGTTCCATGAGGCTTTCGTAAAAACGATCGACCATGTCGAGCACGGCGATCGGATCGGTCAATTTATTGACTTCGTTCCGGAAAAACCCGGAATCGTGCAGTCCCTTGGTGTACCAGCCAAGGTGCTTGCGCGCGAGATTGACGCCGATGACCTGGCCATAGAGATCGAGCATCATGGTATAATGTTCGCGCACCACGGCGTGCTGCGCGGCCAGTGACGGGTCGTCAGGCACCCGACGGCCGGTCAACGCCGCCATCACCTGACCGATGAGCCAGGGCTTGCCATAGGCGCCGCGCCCGATCATGACGCCATCGGCGCCCGACTGATCGAGTGCCGCCTCGGCATCGGCGATCGAACAGATATCGCCATTCACGATCACAGGGACTTTGACCGCTTCCTTGACGTTGCGGATGAAGGCCCAGTCGGCTGTTCCCGAATAGAGTTGGCAGCGCGTGCGGCCGTGCACGGTGATCAGCTGGATGCCCAGGTCCTCGGCAACGCGCGCCAGTTCGGGTGCATTCAGGCTGGCATGGTCCCAACCCATGCGCATCTTCAGCGTTACCGGTACCTTCACGGCCTTGACCGTCGCCTCGATGATGCGGCGCGCCAGATCGGGCTCACGCATCAGCGCCGAGCCGGCGTGGCCGTTGACCACCTTTTTCACCGGGCAGCCCATGTTGATGTCGATGATCGCCGCGCCCATGCCTTCGTTGAGCTTGGCAGCCTCGGCCATGCGACCGGGCTCGCAGCCGGCAAGTTGCATCGACACCGGTTCCTCACTGGCGTCCCAGGCGGCCTTTTGCAGCGACTGGCGCGTCTCGCGGATCATCGCCTCGCTGGCGATCATTTCGGTCACCGTCAGCCCGGCGCCGAAACGCTTGACGAGCGTGCGGAACGGCCGGTCGGTAACGCCGGTCATCGGCGCCAGGATCACCGGCATGTCGAGCATAAGTGGCCCGATCGGGATGGGTTGGATTCGTATCAAGGGAGCTGCCTAAAAAACAGGCACGCCTTATCGGCTTTCCCCCTGTTCGGCAAGCGAAGGGCGCGATAGAGGGCGCTGGTGACCACGCATGCCATCATCGTTGCTGCCGGCAAGGGCTTCCGCGCTGGCGGCAGCATACCCAAGCAATATCGCTCTGTCGGCGGCGAGTCGCTGCTTCATCACGCCTGCCAGCGCCTGCTTACGCATCCCGGCGTCGATGCCGTGACCGTTGTCATCAATCCTGATGATCGTGCCCTTTACGATGCAGCAGTGGCCGGCCTCGATCTGCCGGAACCGATTGCAGGCGGCACGACCCGCCAGCAATCGGTGCGCAACGGCCTCGAAGCGCTGGCGGGCGCCCCACCCGCCCTCGTTCTTGTCCATGATGCAGCGCGTGCCTTCCTGCCCGACAGCGTTGTCGATGTGCTGCTTGCGGCGCTCGCCGATCCCGCCAATGACGGCGCGGTGCCAGCCCTGCCGGTCGTCGACAGCCTGCGCCGCGGCGGCAGCCATTTCGAGGCAGCGGTCGATCGTGACGGGTTGTTCCGGGTGCAAACACCGCAGGCGTTTCGCTACCCTGCCCTGCTCGCCGCACACCGCGCCGCGCCCGAGGGTGCAACAGATGAACTCGCCATCGCCATGGCCGCCGGCTTGCGTGTTGCCGTGACGCCGGGCGACGAGCGCGCCTTCAAGGTGACGGAGCCGCAGGATTTTGCCAAAGCCGAGGCCATGACCCGCCCCCCCCTGTCATCCCGCGCCGCCAGCGGCTTTGATGTCCACCGTTTCGGCCCCGGCGACCATGTCTGGCTGTGCGGGGTTCAAATTTCCCACAGCCATGGCCTTGTCGGTCACAGCGACGCCGATGCCGGGCTGCACGCGCTGACCGACGCGCTGCTCGGCACCATCGCCGCCGGCGATATCGGCGACCATTTTCCGCCCAGCGATGCACAGTGGAAGGGCGCGTCGTCCGATCGCTTCCTGGCCCATGCCGCTGGCCTGGTGCGCGCCGCCGGCGGCATTATCGATCACGCCGATGTGACGATCATCTGCGAACGCCCCAAGATCGGTCCGCATCGCGACGCCATGCGGGCGCGCATCGCGACGATCCTCGGGATCGAAACGAGCCGCGTGAGCGTAAAGGCGACGACGACCGAATTGCTTGGTTTCACCGGCCGCAGCGAAGGCCTCGCTGCCCAGGCGATGGCCAGCGTCCGGCTGCCGGCGTAAAAGGACCGCGATGAACCCCGAACTGATCGCCGCTGCCAAGGACGTGCTCGATTCCAATCGTGCCATGGGCCGTACCGTCGCCACGGCGGAAAGCTGTACCGGCGGGCTGGTGGCAGCAGCGCTGACCGAATTGCCAGGCGCATCCGATGTCTTCGACCGCGGCTTTGTCACCTATTCGAACGAAGCCAAAATGGAATCTTTGAGCGTTTCCGACGACATCCTCGATACCTTCGGCGCGGTGTCGATCGCGGTTGCCTGGGCGATGGCGCAGGGCGCGCTAAAGCACAGCAACGCCGATATCGCCGTCGCTATCACTGGGGTCGCAGGGCCGGGCGGCGGTACGGCTAAAAAGCCCGTCGGCACGGTCGTTTTCGCCCGCGCCACCCGCGACGGCGATCCCGATGTCGTCGTTGCCGACATCCGTCAGTTCGGCGACCTCGGCCGCAGCGAAATCCGGCGGCAGGCGGCGCTAGTGGCGCTCAACCTGCTGCTACCCGAAGCCTGAGCCTTTAAGACACCGAAGGCATGGTTTGCCCGGATGTGTTGGTCGCCATCTGCGGCGCCGCGCCGTAGATTTCGGCGGCGCGCGTTTCGAACGCCCCGACCATCCGCTTGAACGCCTCGCCGAAAAACATGCCGGCCAGACGCTCGAACATCTTGTTGCGGAATTCGAAATCAACCGAAAAGTCGATCTCGCAGCCGCCGGGCACGTTACGAAAAAGCCAATCGTTCTTCAGATGCTTCAGCGGCCCGTCGATGTAATCGACATGGAGCTGCATCGGCCGCTGCAGCGTTACCCGGCTGGTAAAGCGTTCGCGCACCATCTTGAAGCCGACGATCATGTCGGCAACGATTACCCGCCCATCGTTGCTGCGAATGCGCATCCCCTGCACCCAGGGCAGGAATTCCGGATAACGGGCGATATCGGCCACAAGGTCGAACATCTGTTCCGCCGTCCAGGGCAGACGCCGCGTTTCGGCGTGATGCGGCATCAGGCCGGCGCTTTTGCAGTGCCATGGGCGGCCGCCTTGGCGCGACGCTTGGCCTGCATTTCGGCGAAATCGGCCCCGGCATGATATGACGACCGGGTCAGCGGCGAGGCTGCGACTTGCAGGAAACCCTTGGCGCGCGCCACTGACGCATAGGCGGCAAATGTTGCCGGCGGGACGAATTCGATGACCTTGGCATGACGCGGCGTCGGCTGCAGATATTGGCCGACGGTGAGGAAATCGACACCGGCCGAGCGCATGTCGTCCCAGACCTGATGGAGTTCCTGCCCGGTTTCACCAAGCCCGACCATCACGCCGGATTTAGTAAACACCTGATCGTTCAACGACTTCACCTGATCGAGCAAGCGCAGCGAATGATAGTAGCGCGCCCCCGGCCGGATCGTCGGGTAAAGCCGCGGCACGGTTTCGAGATTATGGTTGTACACATCGGGGCCGGCGGCGACGATCATTTCGACCGCCTGTTTCGCCTTGTTGCGGAAATCCGGCGTCAATATCTCGATCGTCGTGTTCGGCGCATGTTTGCGCAATTCCTCGATGACCCGGACGAACTGGCGCGCGCCGCCGTCGGGCAGGTCGTCGCGATCGACCGACGTGATGACGATATGCTCCAGCCCCAGCGCACCAGCGGCTTCGGCGACATGTGCGGGCTCGAGCAGGTCGACCGGGCCGGGCATGCCGGTCTTGACGTTACAGAATGCGCAGGCGCGCGTGCAGGTATCGCCCAGGATCATAACGGTGGCGTGCTTCTGGCTCCAGCACTCACCGATGTTCGGGCAGGCGGCTTCCTCGCAGACGGTGTTGAGGTTGAGCCGGCGCATCAGCGCCCGGGTTTCGGCAAACACCGGCGACGTCGGCGCGGGCGCGCGCCCCCCCTCGGGGGGTCGGGCGCGCCCGGCGGGGCCCCCCGGGCCGGTCAGCACGGGGGGGGGTTTTCTCAAGTTAGGGCCAGATAGCGGG
>JBBQKM010000247.1:0-4943 GCA_038326915.1 Sphingomonadales bacterium | reverse complement strand
ATCTTGGCGGCGCGGGCGGCGCCGAAATGGTCGATCATGCCCATGCCGTGTTGCGCAACTATGCCGCCGATGCCGACATCGCCCTTGGCGCAGCGGACATGCGCGCCGAATTGCTCGCCGATCTCCCCGAAGCGCTGAAGGCGCTGGGCGGCGGCGCCAGCGTCGCGTCGCTCTCGCCGCGCGCCCAGGTGGCGACCGAAGCGCTGATCCGCATGACCGGCCGCCCGGCGCTGCGCATTACCAATGGCGAGGTCGATGACCAGAACCCCGAAATCGGCGACTGGATGCTGCTGCTGTCGAGGCGCGAAGCGTTAAAGGGCTTCTACGATGCCGTCGGCCGCATCGACGTGCAGGTTGGCGACGACCACCGCCACGCCGGCACCGGCTTCATGGTCGGCGAACGGCTGGTGATGACCAACCGCCACGTAATCGATCTGTTTGCCGAACCGGTGCCGGGGCCCGGTGGCAGCATCCAGTTCCTTCTCGCGGTGCCGGTTTCGATCGGATTCCAATTCGCTGGCAAGGCGCCGCGGCAGCGCTTCACGGTCGCCCGCGTCGTCGCGGCCGGGGCGCAGCGCATCGGCGGCCATGTCGATCCCGCCCGGCTCGACATGGCGATCCTCGAACTCGCGCCGCACGCCGATCTGCCGGCGGTGCCACTGCTCGGCGCCATGCCGACGATCCACAGCAAGATGCTCGGGGTCGTCGGCTTTCCGGCGCCGCCGAAACGTCTGGCGACGATCGATCCCGATACCGGCAAGCTGTCGCTGCCGATCGTCGATCGCCTGTCGGCTATTTTCCAGGACCGCTTTGGCGAAAAGTATATCTCGCCGGGCGAAATCGAGCTGCGCGTCGGCAGCGTCGAGAACGATGCGCGGCGGTGGATTTTCAGCCATGACAGCACCACCCTGCAGGGTAATAGCGGATCGGCGGTGATCGATTTCGAAAGTCTGCACATCGCGGGGCTGCACTTCGGCGGCGCGCCGCTGCGCCAGAATCTGGCACATTCGATCGACGCGGTGCGCGCAGCGGCACCGGGTGGCGGCATGATTGCGCCCGAAATGCTCGACCGGCTCAACTGGCGGCCGCCAGCGCCATGAACCCCGCGCCACGCCGTCGATGAGCGTCGATTATGCCAAGCTGCGCGCTGCGCTGGTGGGGATCACCGCGCCGCGCGCTGTCGTTGAACAATTCTACAATGGCGTCATCGCCGAATTGCAGCGCGCCGGCATGGCCGCGCCATCGTCCTTCCTCGCCGCACGGGTGCAGGGCCGCCGGTTCTCGGCAAACGTGCAGCCGGCGCCCAACCCTGCCGATACCGCCGACGCGCTGGCGCTGGCGCTGCTGGCGATCGATCAGCCCGATGCGATCTTCGACGCGGCGACGGCGGCAATCGTCAATGGCTTGTTCGATCCACCGGGATCGGACGCGGCGGCGCAGGAAGGCGTCCGCACCGCGACGACGAAACGGCTTCTCGATGCCTTTGCCAACGTGCCGGCGCCGCCGCCAACGCCGGGGGCGCAGCAGCAGATGGCGACCAACCGCGGCGAAATCTTCGAGGCGCCCGAGTTGATGATCCCGGCGCTGATGATCGCCAACAAGCGCCTCTGCCGCGTCGAAACCTTTGATGCGGACGGCAGCAGCGTCACCGGCACCGGCTTTTTGGTCGGTCCGTCGGCGGTTCTCACCAATCAGCATGTCGTCCGGTCAAAGCTGGCGGACGCGACCATCCCGCTGACCGTCACCTTCGACTTTTCGCAGCTTACGTCGGTTCCTACGGGCAGCCGTTCGGTGTTCCAGGTCGGCAAGGAAGGCGGCAAGCGCGAATGGTGCCTGCACCACAGCACCGCCGGCACCGGGACCGCCGACATCCGGGCGCCGGGCTGGTGGATGGACGACGACGCCCGCGCCGCGTGGGTCGCCGAGCACGCCGCGACGCTCGATTACGCCGTGGTGATCCTGGCCGGCGCCCCTGGCCTGCAACGCGGCTGGTACGATCTTGCGGGAGTGGCACAACCACAGAAGGATATCGGCTGCCAGGTTCTCCAGCATCCCGAAGGCCGCGGGCGGGCGCGGACCTCGGGGAAGCTGGCGTTCGAAACCCGCCAGCCGCGAATGTTTCACACCGCATCGACGCGTAAGGGGTCATCGGGCGGCCTTATAATCGACGATGCCGGGCGCCCTGTCGGCCTGCACTATCTGGGGCTCGGCCGCGAAGCCGCCGCCGGACAGCCCCCGCCGCTGGTCCCGCAAGAGGTCGTCAACGTCGGCATCCCGCTCGAAACCATCGCACGCGATCTGGGCGCTGCCCGGCTTTCGGCGCTCGGCCTCCACCCTTCGCTCGTCCCGGCGCGCGGCTGCCTCGCAGGCGGCCAGCCGCTGTTTGGTCGGCAGGAATTGCTCACCGCGCTGCCGCTTCTCGCCAGCGGCGAACGCCGGATCCTGTGGGTAAAGCCGCCAGCAACGCAGCGCTTCGAAAAACCGGGGAAAAGCTTTACCGTCACGGTCCTTGAAACGCTGTTTCCACCCCCCGACAATCATTTCATCCGGCTGAGCGCCGACAAGGTTCCGGTCGATGACCGCACCCTTGCCGCATTGCTCGTCGATGCGCTGGGCGGGGCATCGACGCCGGCCCTGCCCGAACCCGCGACATCGGATGCCGCCTATGATGCCGTGCTGGCCAGCGCGGTGGTGGCGGCGGACCGGGCCGGCGACGCACGGCGCCGCGTGTGGCTGGTGATCGACGAGCTCGACAGGATCGACATTCCCGACAGCGGCGGCGCGCGCTTCCTCGACCGGCTTTATTCACGCATCGCCGACATCAACCGGCTGCGCATCGTTCTGATCGGCATGAAGAACGCCCGTACCCAGATTCCCGAGCTGCTGCTTGCCAAGAACGAGATCCTTGATACCGACGTCAGCGCGATCAAGGCGATGTTCGCCGATTGGCTCGATACACGCACCGCCGGCGGCCGGCCGATCGACAGGGGCGTCACCGAGATGCTCGGCGAACTCGCCGAATCCTTCGCCGGCAGCACAGCACCGCTCGCCACGATCAGCGCCTTCGTCGTCAGCCATTTGAATCCGCCACTGGCGCGGTACGTCGACCGATGATCGGCACCGTTTCGCCGCCGGCGGTCGACACGCTGCTGCTGCGCGCGGCGGTGACGGGCGCCTTCGATCCCGACAACCTGCTCGAAGGGATCGACCCGGCGCAGTTCGATGCCGCTGTCGACGCGCTTGGCAGCCGCTGCGACGAAAGCGTCCACAATGGCGTGATCCGCTGGACGTTGCAGGCGGCGTCCCGCCGAGCGGCGCTCGGAACGATTGCCAGCATCGTTGCCGCAAAAGCGGTGATCGACGCAGCCCCGCCCGCCGCCGGCGACCCCTTTGCCGAAACGCTGCGCGCCGCGCTGCTCCAACGCCCTGTGCCGATGCCCCGCCGCGCCAAAGGCGTCGATCACACGACGCCGGATGCACTTGCCGCCGCCCAGATCGCCGATGGCGCCCGCCACGCTGCGCTGCAATTCGCCGCGATGGCGCCGTATCTCGCGGCGAACGGGCCCACCTACGCCTATGATACCGTTCGCTTCCGCATGGCCGAACGCGACCGCGACGAGGCGTTGGCGCTGGTCCTGCCCGATCGGCTGATCGGGCGCGGCGCGGCGCTGGCGCAGCTCGCGGGGTTCGCCGGCGGCGAAGGCGCCGATACGCGCCCGATGCTGGTGACCGGGCTAGCCGGGGTCGGCAAATCGGCGCTGGTGGCGGCACTAGTGCGTCAGCATGTCGATGCGGGGCGGGTTGCCATTCAGATCGATTTCGATCGGCCCGAGCTGCAATCCGCCGAACCGCTGGCGATCTTTCGCGCGATGCTGCGCCAGCTAGAAACCGGCATTCTGCGCGACATGAACGGTGAAGCCCGTGAAGCCGTTGCCCTGATCCGCGACCTGCGCAATCGCATCCGCGAATCGGAAACCGCCCGCCAGGGCCTGCGCGAGGAGATCGACCAGCAGCAAGGCTTTGTGCGCGCCCATGGCTTTCCGTGGCTGGCAAAGCTGCCACAGGGGGTGCGCGTGCTGCCGTTGCTCCTGGTCTACGACAGTTTCGAAGCGATCAGCCATTTGGGGGCCGGCGCTACCCGCCGGGTACTGGCGCTAGCGAAGGACCTGGCGGAACAGGCGGGGCTGGCCGGGCTGCGCACCGTCGTTGCCGGGCGCGACGTGCCGCTGCCCGAAGCCGACACGCCGGACGGCGCGGGGGCCGAAAGCCTATTCGGGCCGCCCGGGCGGCGCATCCGCGTCGAAGGCCTGGTCCCCGATGATGGCGCGGCTTTCCTGAAGCTGCGCGATCGCAGCGGCCGCTTTCCGCAGCTGCGCGTCCGTCGTGCCGCAAGCGAAGCGCTCGATGGCCACCCGCTGGCGCTCATCGTCCTTGAACAATATGTCCGTTCCGATCCGGCGATCGATCCAGCGGTGCTGGTCGCCGATCTGAAGGACGATCCGGGCTTTTCCGGCGCCCGCGCGCAGGCCTTTCTGTATACCCGCATACTCGATCGCATCGGCGACGCGACGCTGCGGCGGCTGGCGAGCCCGGGCCTCGCCCTGCGCGAGGTCACCCCCGATCTCATCCGCCTCGTCCTTGCCGAGCCGTGCGCGCTCGGCACGCTGGATCCGCCCGCCGCTCAGGCGCTGTTCGATGCCCTGTGCCAGCAATATTGGCTCGTCGTCCCTGTCGGCGCCGGCCATGTCCGCCACCACCCGCAGTTGCGGCGCATGATGCTGCCGCTCATGCTTGCCGAACCCGGCGACGGCGCCACCCGCGCCGTTTGCCGTGCCGCCGCCGCCTATTGGCGCGACGGTCCCGAACCCACCGATCCGGGCCACGCCTTTTGGGCGGGCCATGATCCGACAAACCGCGCCGCCGAGGCGCTCTATTATGAAGCG
>JBBQKM010000246.1:0-4946 GCA_038326915.1 Sphingomonadales bacterium | reverse complement strand
CTGGCCGGCGCGGTTATCGAGGATAAAGTCCTTCACGAACCGCCCGCCCTGGATATCGGCGAGGACGCGCTTCATCTCGGCCTTGGTGGCATCGGTGATGATGCGCGGCCCGGTGGTGATGTCGCCATATTCGGCGGTGTTCGAAATCGAATAGCGCATGTTGGCGATGCCGCCTTCATACATCAGGTCGACGATCAGCTTCACCTCGTGCAGGCACTCGAAATAGGCCATTTCGGGGGCATAACCGGCTTCGGTCAGCGTCTCGAAGCCGGCCTGGATCAGATGGGTCAGGCCGCCGCACAGCACCGCCTGCTCGCCGAACAGGTCGGTTTCGCATTCTTCCTTGAACGTCGTCTCGATGACACCCGACCGGCCGCCGCCGATGGCACTGGCGTACGACAGCGCCACGTCATGTGCATTGCCGCTGGCATCCTGATGGATGGCGATCAGGCACGGCACGCCGCCGCCGCGGGCATATTCGCTGCGCACCGTATGGCCGGGGCCTTTCGGCGCGATCATGAACACATCGATGTCGGCGCGTGGCTCGATCAGCTGGAAATGCACGTTGAGGCCGTGCGCGAACGCCAGCGCCGCGCCGGGCTTCATGTTGGCGTGGAGGTCGTCGGCATAGATCGCGGCCTGATGCTCATCGGGCGCCAGCACCATGATGACATCGGCCCAGGCCGCCGCTTCGGCATTGCTCAGCACCTTGAAGCCGGCGCCTTCGGCCTTGGCCGCCGTCGCCGAACCCTTGCGCAGCGCCACCGCCACCTCGGCGACGCCGCTGTCGCGCAAATTCTGCGCATGGGCATGGCCCTGGCTGCCATAGCCGACAATGGCGACCTTCTTGCCCTTGATCAGGCCGACATCGGCATCGGCATCATAGTAAACGCGCATTCTTCAGTCCCTTTTGCTGCTCCCCTCACGCTTGCGGGAGGGGTCGGGGGTGGGGGAATCTCCCCACCCCCTCAATTGTTGCGCCGATGAGGACTCCCCCACCCCCGGCCCCCCCCGCAAGCGGGAGGGGAGCTAAACCGCGTCCGCCCCCCGGGCGATCGCCACCACACCGGTCCGCGCCACCTCGACCAACCCGACCTCGCGCATCAACGCGATGAACTGGTCGACCTTCGACGTCGGCCCGCTGACTTCGAACACGAACGATCCGGTCGTCGTATCGACCGGCCGCGCCCGGAAAATATCGGCAATGCGCAGCGCCTCGTCACGGGGCGCACCTTTCCCCGCCACCTTGACCAGCGCCATTTCGCGCTCGACATGCGGCCCGAGCGCCGTCAGGTCGAGCACGCGGTGCACCGGCACCAGCCGGTCGAGCTGCGCGATGATCTGCTCGATCACCGGCGGCGGCCCGTTGGTGACGACGGTGATGCGCGACACGGCATGATCGCCCGACACATCGGCCACCGTCAGGCTGTCGATGTTATAGCCGCGCGCCGAAAACAGCCCGACGATGCGGGCGAGCACGCCCGATTCATTGTCGACGAGGATGGAAAGCGTGTGCCGTTCGGCGGGGAGATGCTTCACACCAGCGCCTTCGCATCTTCATCGCGCTCACCCTGGGCATCGCGGGCGTCGAGAATCATGTCGGTATGCGCCGCCCCCGACGGGATCATCGGGAAACAATTGGCGAGTTTCGACACCCGGCAATCGACCATCACCGGGCCGTCATGCGCCAGCATCGCGGCAATGCCCGCGTCGAGCCCGTCGGCATCCTCGATGACGATGCCCTTCCAGCCATAGGCTTCCGCCAGTTTGACGAAATCGGGCAGCGAATCCGAATAGCTTTCGCTGTACCGGCTACCGTGGTTGAGCTCCTGCCACTGGCGGACCATCCCCATATATTCGTTGTTGATGATGAACACCTTGACCGGCAGGCGATATTGCGACGCCGTGCCGAGCTCCTGGATGTTCATCTGGATGCTCGCCTCGCCGGCGATATCGATGACCAGCGCGCCGGGGTTGGCGATCTGCGCGCCGATCGCCGCCGGAAGCCCATAGCCCATCGTGCCGAGCCCGCCGCTGGTCAGCCATTTGTTGGGCGCATCGAAGCCGAAATGCTGCGCCGCCCACATCTGGTGCTGGCCGACTTCGGTGCTGATGATCGGCTTTTGCGCCTTGGTCATCTCGTACAGCCGCTTTATGGCGTGCTGCGGCAGCAAATCCTTGCCCTTCTGGGTGAAACCAAAGCTGTCGCGCGCCCGCCAGCCGGCGATATCATACCACCATTGCTCGAGATCAGCCGCCTTGTGGCCGCGCGACCGCCAGATCTTCAGCATGTCTTCCATGACGCCGCCGACATCGCCGACGATACCGAGATCGACGCGCACGGTCTTGTTCATGCTCGACCGGTCGATATCGACATGGATCTTCTTCGAATGCGGCGAAAAGGCATCGAGCCGCCCCGTCACCCGGTCGTCGAAACGCGCGCCGAGGCAGACCATCAGGTCGCAGCGGTTCATCGCCATATTGGCCTCGAACGAGCCGTGCATGCCGAGCATGCCGAGGAACTGCGGATGCTCGTTGGGCATGGTGCCAAGGCCCATCAGCGTGCTCGTCACCGGCGCACCGGTCAGCTTGGCAAGGTCGCGCAGCAGCTGCGTTGCCACCGGCCCCGAATTGATGATGCCGCCGCCGGTGTAGAAGATCGGGCGTTCGGCGGCCGCGATCATCTCCACCGCCGCCTCGATGCTGGCGCGGTCGCCCTTGACCTGCGGCTTGTAGGTCTTGTGGCCGATTGTGGCGCCGGGCTTTTCATAGCGCGCCCGTTGAATCTGCACGTCCTTGGGGATGTCGATCACCACCGGGCCGGGCCGGCCGGAACGCGCGATATAGAACGCCTCGTGCACCACGGGGCCGAGCCTTGTGACGTCCTTCACCAGGTAGTTGTGCTTTGAACAATGGCGGGTGATGCCGATCGTGTCGCATTCCTGAAAGGCGTCGGTGCCGATCAGATGCGTCGGCACCTGGCCGGTCAGCACGACCAGCGGGATCGAATCCATCATCGCATCGGTGATGCCGGTGACGGCATTGGTGGCGCCGGGGCCCGAAGTGACGAGCACCACGCCGACCTTGCCCGTCGACCGCGCATAGCCTTCGGCGGCGTGCACCGCCGCCTGTTCGTGGCGGACGAGGATGTGGCGAATGCGATTCTGGGCAAAGATCGCATCATAGATCGGCAGCACCGCACCGCCCGGGTAGCCGAAGACGACTTCGACGCCCAGATCGGCCAATGCCTGCACGACGATGTCCGCGCCTGTCAGTTCCGCGCTCACGACTCTATCCTTCGACCCTTGCGAAGGGCGTCGGGTAGAAGCGTTAAGTTGCGCTGTCAACCGACAATCGCGCAATAAAAGAACAAACTGACCCGGGTTTTGCAGAATAATCGGGTGTCAGATGCCACCCCAGCCGTGCGATTGCTGCCTTCAGGCCGATACGGTGGCCCAGCTGCGGCGGCGCAGCGACAGGCCGACCAGGCACAGGCCGCCGATCAGTTGCGCCCAGGTCGCCGGCTCGGGGATGGTCGGCAGCCCGGCGGCGATGAGCACTTCGCGGGCAATGGCGCGCTGGATCGGCGCCGTGACATGGATGCCATCGAAACTGAAATAGCCAGTGCAATCGATGCTGCCGTTGATCACCGGCCGTGCCGCGATGCACGGCGTGGTGAAATCGACATTCGCCGTCAGCCCATAGGCCTGCGGGGTGGCCAGCACGCGGTTGAAAAAGCCGAAATAATCGAAACGCGTCAGCTGCGCGGTCAGCAGCGGCGAGATGGCATCGAGCCCGGCATCGAGCTGCGCCTGCAGCGCCACCCCTTCCGCCTCGTTCGGGTTGGGCACGCCGAGCACGACGATGCGGGTGGCGCCGCCGGCATTGAGCCCGAGGATGGTGTTGACGATGTTGCTAGTGAACAGCGCGCCATAATCCTGCGCGCTAAGGCCATAGGTGTCGCCGCGCTCGATGGCGCTGACGTCGTTGTTGCCAAAATTGATAATATAAAGGCCATCGGGATCGACATAGCTGCCGAACACCGAGCCGTAGAAGCCGAGCTGACTATTGAGGCCCGGGATCAGCCCGGGAAACGGCGTCGCGCTGGCATCGCCCGCAGCACGCGCGCCGCCAACCGCGAAATTGGTACCGCCGGCCAGGAACGGTGTCGCATAGTCGCCGGTCAGCCGTTTTGAAATCAGGTCGGCGAAATTATAGCCGTCACCGAACCGCCCCTGGAAATAGCCCTGGGCGGCATTGGCGGCGAGGCCGCCGGTGCCGAGGTTGGCATTGCCCGAATCAACGAAGCTGTCACCAAAGACATAGACCTGATCGGGCAAGGCGGCCGCAGCCGGTGCCGCAGCAACCGCCAGCAGCGACAACTGCGCCGCGATCAGCATTGTCCCGGCACGCAGGTTCATATTTTTGGCCCCTTCAAGATCATGTGGGCCACAACACACGGTTATCGTTAAATTTTCGATAAAGATGCCGCGCCGCAGCATAATTTTATGGAAATGCCATAAATTCGGAACACTGGCGAAACCCGGCGTTCACAATTGCCACGGCGAAAGCCGCGAAAACAGAAACGGCGGCCCTTGCGAGCCGCCGTTGCCGATTTCGTTCTGGCGTCGCCGCCTGAGCCGAGCACCAGCAGCGCCCAGCTTTCCGGTTCCGGCACGATGGTCGGGGTCGGCGGGATGATGACATCGGCGGGATCGGTGGTCGCGACGGCAAAAACGCGATCGATTACGATGTCCTTTGACGGTGCAAAGTTTGAATTGAACACGAACGCGGTGTTGTAGAACCCTGCCTTGCTGATCTGGCCGACACCGCTGGCATAGAACCAGGTGCGGCCGACCGAACCGGCGTTGATCTGGGTCGAGGCAACCTTCAACCCGATGATCGTGGCGTCAAAGCTGGCGTTGCCGGCATTGCGCAGGCCGTTC
>JBBQKM010000245.1:0-4965 GCA_038326915.1 Sphingomonadales bacterium | reverse complement strand
AATAGCCGATGCGCGGGTGCGCGATACCGGCTTCGTCGGCGGGATCGGGCATGTCCGCCTGGCGCGCCTTGCCGAAATGCGCGACATCGATGCTCGACGGGAAACAATGGATATTGGCGTGCCGGTCCTGCGCGGCGCGCTGCAGCGAGGCGCCGCCGGTGAACACCACGTCGGCGCGGTCGAGCAGCAGCGATTCGAGTACGCGCAGCTGCGGCGGCGCGAAATCGAACGCCGACAACTCGTCCATCTTGTCGAAAATCACCACATCGGCGTCGACCCGGTGGCCAAAGGCATAGGCCATCGGGGTGTAATACCAGAGGTAAACCGGCCGCCCGGCGGCGCTTTCGGCAATCGCCACGGCAATATCGCCCTGGTGGAACAGCGCATCGGCATCATCGGTGCCGTGCGGCACCAGCGGCTGGATGACGGTAACGCCGTTTTCACGAGGCAGCACGCGCCGCGACAGCGTTTCGCCCACAACGATCGGTTCTTCGACGAAAAACACGTCGCAGCTGCGCGCGGCGCGGGTCAGCAACTGCTGTGGCCGCTGGAAAACGAAATCCCAGCGCAGATGCGACAGCACGAGCAGAAGGGGCCGCGGCGGTGCGTTTTCGCCCGCCGGCAAGTCGAACGCGGACATATCCGACATGGCAACACGCATGGATGGAATCCCTCAAGCAGACGCGAACAGACAGCAGCGCTGGCGGGCACGACGCCAAGCAGCATTCGGGATAATGCTGAACCGGCTATTCAGGTTCCAAGGCGACAAATGGTAATTATCGATGGCTTGTTGCGCGGCTGTAGCGTTCCGGCTCGTAAACAAAGCGCTGCAGGTCTTGCCGTGATATTTGAAAACCTTGCGGTGAATCAAGGATATAGTTGGAAATCTGGCTGCGATGCGCAGCGGTGGCCCAGGCCTTTGCTGCGGCGTGCGGATCGCGACAGCGCTGGACGTTCCGTTCGGCCAGCCGCGACCAAACCGCATAGCTGGCCAGCGGCACGCGCAGACGGCGGGCAACAGCCGACGCGGCGGCAAAGCAGGCGCGGTGATCGGCATGATGATCGGCGGGCGACGACGCCAGGATCAGCCCGGCGCTGCCCGCATTGCACAATGCCGCAAGTCGCGCCTGCCGCGCCGCCCCTGCGACCGCGCCGTCGGGCCAGCCCATGAAGCGCACTGCGTCGCGCCCGGCGCCCAGCCGCGCCAGCGCGCGCCGCATCTCGCCGCGCCGCAGTTTCGCCAGGCGCGGCGGCGGCCAGCGCGCCGATCCGGGGTGCGACGCGTCGCCGTCACTCAACGCCACCACGATCACCGGCACGCCGCTGCGAACCAACCGCGCGATCAGCAGGCCGCAGCCCAGCGTCTCGTCGTCGGGGTGCGGCGCCATCACCACGACCGCGCGCCGCGCCGGCAATCGTACCGTTAGTTGCGGCGAAAGGCGCAGCAGGCGGAACGCCGGCGGGGGACGTGTGTTCATCGGGAATGACAAATCCGCAACCCATGCCCATCGTTCCCCGCTTCGATCCCGCCGTCGCCGCCGCGCGCTGTGCCGATCGCCTGTTCGCCGCCGACGAAGCCAGTGATGCGAGCGGCGGTTTCCCCGGTGCCGGCATTGCCCTGCTCGCCAATGCCGGGCTGCTGATCGCGCCGTTTCCGGCCAGCCTCGGCGGCATGGCGCTCGGCTCCGATCCCGCCACGATCGACATGCTGCGCGCCACGCTGACGACGATTGGCGGCGCAAGCCTGTCCGCCGGGCGGCTGTACGAGGGGCACGTCAACGCGATCGTGCTTGCCGTGCGACACGGCGGCGATGCGATCGTCGCGGCGCTGGCGGCAGAGGCGCGCGCCGGCCGGCTGTCGGGGGTGTGGAACGCCGGACCGGCGGCGGGCCTCAGGATGCTGCGCGTCGATGGCGGCTGGCAGCTCGATGGTGGCAAGATTTATTGCTCGGGTGCCGGCAGCATCCGGCGGCCGGTGGTGACCGCGGCGCGCGCGCCCGGCGAACCGCCGCTGATGCTGGTCCCCGACATGGCGGTGTCCGGCGCCCGCGTCGACCTGTCGGGCTGGCGCGCATCGGGCATGCACGGCAGCGTGTCGGGCAGTGTCAGTTTCGACCGGGTGATCGTCGCCGATGCGGCGACACTGGGCGGCGAGGGTGATTACTACCGCGCGCCGGCCTTTGCCGCGGGGGCGTGGCGGGTGCTGGCGGTGCAGCTCGGCGCGCTGCAGCGTGTCATCGACCTGCACGCCGACTTTTTGAACATTTCGGGGCGCGCACGCGAACCGGTGCTGCGCGCGCGCTTTGCCGATGCCGCCGCCGATGCAGAGCTGGCGCGCTTGCTGGTCGAGGCGGCTGCGGCCAAGGCCGAGGACGAGAATGCCCCCGCGGCGGCGCGCGAGCATTATGTCAACATGGCGCGCACGGCGTTCGAACGGCTGGCGCTGGCGATCATCGCCGCCACCCGCCGCAATGTCGGCCTGTCGAGCTTCATCGCGCCCAATCCGCTCGATCGCGTGCTCCGCGATCTCGAAACCTATCTCCGCCAGCCGTTCCTCGATGCATCGCGCGACAGCTATGCCCAGCATCTGCTGGCGGGGGCGGCGCGGTGATCGCACCGGCGCTCGAACCCGGCTATTTCGATCGGCTCTATGCCGCCGATGCCGACCCCTGGCGCTTTGAAACCAGCGCCTACGAATATGCCAAATATGCAGCAACCCTCGCCGCACTGCCGCGAGCCCGCTATGGCCATGGTATCGAAATCGGGTGCTCGATCGGCGTGCTGACCGAACGGTTGGCGGCGCGCTGCGACCGGCTGCTCGGCGTCGATATTGCCGAAGCGGCGCTGGTCAGCGCCCGGCGCCGGTGTGCGCGGCGACCCAATGTCAGCTTTGCCCGCGTCGGCCTACCCGCCGAGCGCCCGCCGGGGCGGTTCGACCTCGTCATGCTGTCGGAGATTCTGTATTATTTCGACGCACCCACCGTTGCGGCGATGGCCGACGCGGTCGTCACGCTGGCGCTGCCCGGTGCCGATATCCTGCTCGTTCACTGGCTGGGGCCGACCCCCGATTATCCGATGACCGGCGACACGGCGGTTGCCGCCTTCCTCGGTGCGCTCGGATCACGCGCCGCCATCACCTGGCAAAATCGCACCCCCGACTATCGGCTCGATCGGCTGCGGCTGGCGTAAAGGGCGAGCCGGTGGCGGGCGCCGCGCAGTTCGGCGGCGAGCTGCGCCGGATAAAGCCGGTGGCGCTGCAGCGCGGCGGCGCGCTGCTCGATGGCGTCCCACAGCATCCCGAAATACGGCGTCGTCGGCAACGCCTCGTCGCCGATGAGCGGCCGCGCCGCAGCGGTCATCGCCACCGGCCCGCCGCGCCCGTGGATGGCGCGCAGCCGCGCCCGCCAGCGCAGGCGGCGGACGAAATCGGCCATTGGTTCGATCGCGGCGTCGCATGGCTGGCCATGATCCTCGGCAAAACCGCGGATCAGATCGGCAAAGCCGCCCGGTGCGCGCCCGGCGACGCGAGCAGAAGTATAGACCAGCGGCGCGGTGCTGCGCCGCAATTTGAGGTCATGCGCGAGAAGCCGCTCGGCAAGTGCACGATCCTCGGCAAGCGGCACCTCGGGCAGGCCGCCGACGATGCGATAGGCGCGGAGCGTCAGCGCCAGATTGGCGCCCCAGGCCCAGATATGGCGCGGCACCGGATCATGGTCGCGCGGGTCGATGGCGTGTTCGATGTGCGCCATCAGCGCCGCCAGTTCCCATTCCGCGTCGCGGCCCGGCAATGCCGGCAGGCACGCGCGCTCCGCGGCGTCGAGCGTGATGGCGCCGGCCACCGCATCGGCGCCGCACGCGAATTCGCCGAGCAGCGCCGCCAGCCAGTCCGCCGCGACCCGGCTGTCGGCATCGGTGGTGACAAGGATCCCGCCATCGGGCAGCGATTGCGCCGCACTGTCGAGCGCTGCCAGCCGCGCACCGCCGGCATGCGCCTGGTCGTCGGCGAGGGTAACGCTGTCGACCACCAGCCGGAATCGTACTGCCGGAAAGCTCGCGGCGACGGCCGCGGTGGCATCGGCGCAATTGTTCGCCGACACGACGACCGTCAGCGAGGCAAGCCAGTCGCAGGCACTCGCCGCCGCCGTGTCGATGGCCGCCAGCGTCGTGGCGATCGATGCCGCCTCGTCGCGCGCCGGGATCGCCACGGCGACATCGAAGCGCTGCGGCTGGCCGTCGAACGGCGGCGCGGGATCAGGCGGGGCAAGCCACATGGGCTGCGAAACGGGACCGCCGCCACAAGGTTGCACGCCCCCCCTTCGCACGCCGCCCGGCACGCGCCCGGAACGAACCGCCTCGATGTGCATTGGACGCCCGAGAGCCTGGAAGGATTCCGCCGATGCCCGCACGCGCCTATTGGACCGGCCAGCTGCGGCTGGCGCTCGTCTCGATCCCCGTCGAAATCTATTCGGCGACGCGCAGCAATGCCGGCATCGCGCTCAACCAAATCCACAAGCCGAGCGGCAAGCGCATCAAGCTGGAAAAGACCGTGCCCGGCATCGGCGAGGTCGAAGCCGATGATATCGTCAAGGGTTATGAGGTCGAAAAGGGCGAATATGTGCTGCTCAGCGATGCCGAGCTCGACGAGGTCAAGCTCGAGAGCCGGCAGACGTTCGAGCTGGTGCAGTTCGTCGATGCCAGCGAGATCGACGCGATCTATTTCGAAAAGCCGTTCTACGTCGTGCCCAAGGATGCGTTGGCGGAAGAAGCCTTTGGCGTCATCCGCGACGCGCTGAAGGCATCGAAAAAGGTCGGGCTCGGCCAGCTGGCGATGCGCGGCCATGAATATCTGTGCAGCCTGAAACCCTGCGGGCGCGGCATGGTCATGGAAACGCTGCGCTATGCCGATGAAGTCAACAAGGCGCAGCAGTTTTTCCGCGACATCCCCGACGACAAGCCGCCGGCCGA
>JBBQKM010000244.1:0-4974 GCA_038326915.1 Sphingomonadales bacterium | reverse complement strand
CCGCGGCGCCGATGACCGGCTGACCGGCACCGCCGATCTGACCCGCAGCAGCGGCCCGGCAACACTCGCAGTCTCTGGCGAGCGCGGCGCCTGGCGCTTCAGCCCGCGACCGGCGCCGCCGGCGGCCGACCTGTCGGGCCGCTGGCTGATGTCCTATGGCAAGGACGCCCAGGCCGGGCTCATCCAGCTCCAGCAAAAGGGCAATCGCGTCAGCGGATCGATCCAGCTGCCGAGCGGCGATTTCCGCTATCTCGCCGGCGAAGTCTCGGGCGGACAACTATCCCTGTCGACCTTCGACGGCAACGCCGCGACGCTGTGGACGGCAACGCTGACCGGCAAGACGCTCGATGGCAAGCAATTCACCGCGACCGGCAGCAAGGCGGGCACGGCATGGACGGCAGGGCGCGCCGGCAAGGCCGGTGTCGAAGCGGTGGTCGTCGAAAAGGCGGTCGGCCAGCGGCTGGCGTTCCGCTTCCCCGCCAGCGATGGCCGCCAGGTTTCGCTCGCCGATGCGCGCTACAAGGGCAAGGTCGTGGTGATCACGCTGGGCGGCGCCTGGTGCCCCAATTGCCACGACGAAGCGACCTTCATGGGCCCCTATGCGGCACGCCGGCAGCGCGAGGGGCTGGAGGTCATCGGCCTGCAGTTCGAATATGGCGACAACCAGGCGCGGGCCTTCAAGCTGATCGACAGCTTCAAGGCGCGGTACAAGCTGCCCTATCCGTTGCTGCTCGCCGGTGAGCCGACGCCTGAATCGACCAAGGCAGCGCTCGGCGCGCTCGGCCCGGTCAAGGTCTATCCCTCGACGATCTTCATCGGGCGCGATGGCCGGGTCCGCGAAGTCCATGTCGGCTGGGCCGGCCCGGCAACGGGCGCGCTCAACGCCCGTGCCAAGGCCGATTTCGATGCGACGGTGACGCGGTTGCTGCGCGAACGCGGCTAGGCGTGGCGCAGCCCTAGGCGCGGCGGCCGCTGACCAGCGACATGACCATGCTGACCGCAAACAGCACGATGAAGATGAAGAACAGGATCTTCGCAATGCCGACCGCGGCGGAAACGATGCCGCCAAAGCCGAACAGCGCGGCAATCAGGGCGATTACCAGGAATGTGATGGCCCAGTTCAACATGATGATTCTCCCGTCAGTGTGATGACGGAATAACGCTGCCGGGACCGCCGGGTTCCGCGACGCGGGTGGGGAACGCCAGCGTTGCGATGCTGCCGCCCTCGGGCCGCTGCGTCAGGCTGGTTTCGCCACCCAGCTGGACGGCAAGTGCCCGGATCAGGCGCAGGCCATGGCCACCGCCGCCGCTGGCGCCACTCTCGCCCAGGCTGTCGGAGCCGATGCCATCGTCCTCGACGGTCAACCTTGTGGTGGCGTCGCTGCGGAACTGCACGGTGACAGTGCCGCTGCCTGCGGCCGGAAAGGCATGGAAGACAGCGTTGTTGACCGCTTCGACCATCCACAGTGTCAGCGGTACGGCCGTATCGATATCGACCGGGATATCGTCGAAATCGCAAACCAGCCGGATGCCGCTGTCGGCCGCCGGCTGCAATTGCTGGCACAGCGCATCGAGCAGTTCGCGCGAGGAAATGCTGGCCAGTTCGCCGGTATCGTAAAGCTGGCGGTGGACCAGCGCCAGCGCCCCGATGCGGCGCCGCGCCTGATCGATCGCCCGCCGCGCGCCGGCGTCCTCCAGCCGGCTCGATTGCAGGCTGAGCAGGCTCATCACCATCTGGAAATTGTTCTTCACCCGGTGGTGCAGCTCGCGCGCCAGCAGCCGCTGGCGTTCCAGCGAATCGCGCAAGCGGCGATCGCGCTCACCGACAGCGCTCGACATCCGGTAGAGCGCAGCGGCGACGCTGCGGATCTCGCGCGGCGCCTCGGAAAAGGTCACCGGCCGCCGGCGATAGTCGCCGCCGGCAAGGTGCAGCGCCAGCCGTTGCATCTCGACGAGCCAGCGGACGACGAGCTGCTGGGTGCCGAACCAGATCGCCAGCGAGGCGAGCAATATCGCCAGCACCGGCAGGGTGAAATCGATGATCGTCTGCCACCAGGCGATGCCGAAACGCGGCGGATCGGGTGCCGCATAGGCGACATACAGGCCATGCTGGCCCGGCCCGGCGCGCACCAGCGGCACCAATGTGTACGACCATAGCCCGCCGCTGCCATCGCGCGTGCGGCCGACGGTGCCGATCGTCAGCCCAAGGTCGAACGCCGGCAGCCGCCGGCTGGCAATCAGCCGCTGCCCGGTATCGCTGACAATGGCGACGCCGGTGGCATCGTCCGGGGTGGCAGCGCGCAGCCGGCGTTCAAGCCAGGCAAGGTCGATGCTTGCACCGATGGAGCCCTGGAATTCGCCGCGCGCGTCGCGCAGGGGCAGCGCTATCGTAATGACCCGCCGGCCTGTGAACGGGCCGACCACGGCCTCGCTGACCAGCATGGTTTCGCTGCGGCGCATCGCCTCCCAGCCGGCGCGGTCGGCGATGCGATAGCGCCCGGCAGGCGGCACTGCGGCGCACATCAGTTCGCCATCGGCGTCATAGCGCGACAGATTGGCGTAACCTGCCGACATCGCCTTGATGGCGCGCAAGGCGTCACCGCAGGCGGGCGACCGCGTTGCCAGCGCCGGGTTCATCGCCGCCACCAGCAGCATCGATCGCGTGCTGGTCAGGATCAGTTCGTTGCTGTCGGCAAGCGCCCGGGCGTTTTCCGACAATTGCCGGATCGCGGTGGCGCGGCGGCCTTCCAGCCGCACCAGCCCCTGCAGGATGGACAATATGGTGATCGGCAGCAGCGCGGTGATCAGCAGCACCAGCAGCCCGCGCCGCAGCGACAGGCGTTTGGCGGAGCCCCACCAGTGGTTTCCTGGGGCGCCGGTACCCGGACCAGTCATCGGCTGTTGCTGCTCAGGCCGCGGGACGGATTTGTGGTGGCGGCGCCTCGGTCGCGCCGTTCATATAGTGGTTGAGCGCTGCCCGGCCGCGCGACACGCGGCTTTTGACCGTGCCGACCGCGCAGCCCATCACTGCCGCGGCTTCCTCCACCGACAGCCCGCTGGCGCTGACCAGCAGAAGCGCCTCACGCTGTTCGGCGGGCAGGGTGGCAAGGCCGCGCTGCACATCGGCGATATCGATGCCCGACCCCTGCGTCGCCGCGGTCACCAGCACGCGATCGGCGAGCGCCTCGTCCCAGGGGGCAAAGCGATGGGCGCGGCGGCCCAGCGAGAAATAATGGTTGCGCAGGATGCGGAACAGCCAGGCGCGGAAATGCGTGCCGGGCATATAGCTGTCGCGCGCCGCCCACGCCTTCGCCAGCGCATCCTGCGCCAGATCGTCGGCGAGATCGCGATTGCCGCACAGGCCGCGGGCAAAACCGCGCAGCGCCGGGATGGCGGCGAGCAGGTCCCGGCGAAAATCCTCGGGCGCCGCTACCGGTGCAGCGGGTGGCGGCGCGGTCGGCGTCGAAACGTCTGTCACGGCTTGGGTCACTGCTTGGTCCCCTGGCTCCGCGCCTCGATTTCATCGAGCAGCTTCAGGAAATCGTCGGGAATCGGTTCGTCGGCGATCGCAGCGAACAGTTGCTGCAGGCCGGTGGTGACGGCGTCGGGCTTGCCGCCCAGCGGCGCTGCCTCCCGGCGCGGGGTGTTGTCAGCCATGCCGGCATCCATTGGATCATCCTGTTTCATTCGGCGCACCATCCCCCGCAGTTCCGTGTAGAACGCCGAAACAATGAAATCGTTCCGGGCTGCACGCAATTGTTTCGGGAACCGAAACCGTGGCCGGGCGTAATGACCTCCGTTGCAGCCGTTCAATGGCCTTGCGAGGGGATTAAAGCATGAAGGACACGATTGGTTCCGCCCGGCAGGTTGCCGCAAGTCCTGGCGGCCTTCGTTCGTCCCTTGGCCCGCACCTGCCCTATCTGCGGCGCTACGGACGGGCGCTGACGGGGTCGCAGCGCACCGGCGACGCCTTTGTGCGCGCCGCGCTGGAGGCGCTGGTCCAGACGCCCGACCAGATCGACAAGGATCGCGCGCCGCGGGTCGAGCTGTTCCGGTTGTTCCACGCCTTTTGGGGCCCGGTTGCCGATCAGGTCGGCGAAACCGCGCCGGCATGGTCCAATGTCAGCCGCATGGTCGGCGAGGAATTGCTCGAAAGCCTGCCGACGCACCGCCGCGAGGCGCTGCTGCTGACCGCGGTCGAAGGCTTCACCGTCGCCGAAGCCGCGATCATTCTCGATCGCGATGCCGCCGCTGTGCGCGCCGATATCGCCGCCGCCAACGCGGCGATCTCGCAGCAGATGGCCGGCCGCGTGATGATCATCGAGGATGAACCGATCATCGCCATGGATTTGCAGGGTATCGTCGAGGGGCTGGGCCACAGCGTTGTCGGCATTGCGGCGACGCGCACCGAAGCCGCAGCACTCGTCGGCCGCAGCCAGGCCGATCTCGTGCTCGCCGATATCCAGCTTGCCGATGGTTCGTCGGGCATCGACGCGGTCAAGGACATCCTTGCCGATCATGATGTGCCGGTGATTTTCGTCACCGCCTTCCCGGAACGGCTGCTGACCGGCGAACGCCCGGAACCGACCTATCTGATCACCAAGCCGTTCGCGGTCGAAACGCTGGTCGCCACCATCGGCCAGGCGCTGATGCTGCAAAAGCGCCATGAACCGGCGTGATGCCGTGCTGACCCCGGCCAGCTAAAGCCGGGCACCATGGAACCCCGGGGCTGCGCCAGCGGTTTCTGCCAGGCAATCGCCGGCCATCGGGCCGGCCCAGCCGGAGACCGATGATGTTGAAATCCCAGCCACGGAAAAGTGGCGATGGCACGCAGGAAACCGAAGACTTCGAAATCGTGGTGGCCGACCCCGCCGCCTTTTACCCCGACCCGGCGGCCATCGTCGCCGATCCGGGGCTGACCCGGCGCCAGCGCCTGCACCTGCTGACCGAATGGGCGCAGGATATCGTCGATCG
>JBBQKM010000243.1:0-4978 GCA_038326915.1 Sphingomonadales bacterium | reverse complement strand
CCAGAAGCGCAAGATTGATCCTCATGCCGCGCGGCTGCCCGGCTTGATCGCCGGAATCGCCGCGAGTTCGGGTGGCAGCGCATCGGCGGCATAGCTTGGCACGTCGAGGCGGATCAGCGGGATGAACGGCACGCCGAGATCGGCCGTGCCGTTGGAGCGGTCGACCAATGATGCGGCGTGAATGACGTTCCCGCCGGCGGCGTTGACGGCGGCAATGGCCTCGCGGCTGCTCAGCCCGGTGGTGACGACATCCTCCATCAGCAGCACTTTCTGCCCCGGTTCGAGCCGGAAGCCGCGGCGCAGTTCGAACGTCCCGGTCGGCCGCTCGACGAACATCGACAGCACGCCCAGCGCGCGCGCCAGTTCATGGCCGCAGATCAGGCCACCCATGGCGGGGGCAATCACCACCTCGACGCGCGCCTTCACGTCGGCGGGGATTTTCGCGGCCAGTGCCTCGGCCAGCCGCGCAGCGCGCGCCGGCTCCATCAGCACGCGGGCGCATTGCAGGTAGCGCGGGCTGCGCAGGCCGGAGGACAGGATGAAATGCCCTTCAAGCAAGGCTTCGGCGGCGCGGAATTCGGCGAGGATCTGATCATCGGTCATGGCAATAATGGCTTAGCATCGCCTTCGCCGGGGTCAAACGGCGCAAATCAACGCGCTTTCGCTTGGCAGGCCATATTACAATTGGGTAAAGGGAAGATGTGCAAGGGGGAGTAGTGGCATGCGCGTGATGATTCGGACCGGCGCCAGCGTGGCAGTCGTGGCAATGCTGATGGGCGTTGCGCCCGCGGCGGCGCAGATCAAATCAAAATCCGGACAGGAAATCGAAAAGACCCGCGCTGCCAAGGTCGCTGAACTGCCGATCTGCCCGCGGCCGATCGGCACGATCGCGCTGGCATCGCCCGAGAACCAGAACCGCTGGTGGACCGACCTCGGCCTCAGCTCGCCCGAAGCGCTGATCCGCGTCTATGTCCAGAAATCCAAATGCTTCCGCCTCGTCAACCGCAGCAATCGCGGCATGGCGGCGATGCAAACCGAACGCAATCTGTCGGCGGCCGGCGAGACGCGCCGCGGCGGCACCATCGGCAAGGGCCAGATGGTCGAGGCCGATTTCACGATGATTCCCGACATCGTGTCGAGCAACGCCAACAAGGGCGGCCTGAATGTCGGCGGCCTGATCGGCGGCTTCGTGCCCGGCGGGTTCGGCGCGCTGCTCGGTGGGCTCAATATCAAGAAACGCTCGGCCAATGTCGTCCTCAACGTCGTCAACAACAAATCGTCGGAGGAATTCGTTTCCGAAGGCCAGTCGAAGAAATCCGATCTCGGCTTTGCGGCCGGCGGCGGGCTGTTTTCGGGCGGCTTCCTCGGTGCTGGCGGTGCCAGCGGCTATGACAATACCGAAATGGGCCAGGTCATCGCGCTCGCCTATCTCGATGCCTATACCAAGCTGGTCAACGATCTCGGCGGGATGACCGAAGCCATCGCCGGCCCGCAGGCCGAACGCGCCGTGGCGATGAAAAACGCCGGCCGCATGTTTGCGGGGCCGTCGCCGAAGGCCAAGGTGCTCAAGCCGCTCGACGCCGGCGCCATGCTGTACCCGACCGGCAACAAGCAGGCCGGCTTCTGGGAAGTCGAGGACGAACTCGGCACCAAGGGCTGGGTCAGCGAGGTCGCCATCGCGATCGCGCGCTAGAGCCGTGCAGCGGGCCTTATTGTGCCGCTTCCGACCGCGAACGCAGGTGCGGGGCGACATCGACGCAGAGTCGCGCCTGTGATGCCCAAGCCTACGATCAGGAGCGTCCAGTTTGCCGGTTCGGGTACCGCGATGAAGGCACCCCCGTCGATACTATAGGCCGTCATCCGCCAATCGCCGTCGACGCCATAGAACGGGAATACACTCTGGATATAGGCGCAACGGGTGCTGGAGAACCGGCCCGGCCAGGCCCCGGTGGCGCCATTGAAGCCGACTGACGTGTCGACGCCGCAGTCGTCGCCATCTATGCCGCTTGCGGAGATGCGGGTGATTCGACCGTTGTGAAATGCCACCTCTGCGCCGACGGTTTCCCGCGAGAAGACAAAACTGTCGCTACCGTCTGTCGGTGTCGCGACAAACCGAAACGGGCCGCCGTCGAACCCGGCCCCTGACGCGACAGAAACATAGTCACCCTGCAGCGGGATTGAATCGCGGTCCGGGGTGTACGAGCCGCTGATGACGACCCTTTGCCTTGGCGCGGGCAAGTTGAGATCCGAAGGCGTAAGACAGACGTCCTGGTCAAGCGCAAAGTCGTGGTAGCAACCGACGAAATTCGAGCGGATGACCCCGACGCCCGTGAAGGCAACGCTCGACGCATAACCGGGTACCATCGCCTGGGCCGGCATACCCAGCGCAATCATACTCAACGCCGCCAACTACTTATCGATCGCCATGATGTGGCTCCTTGAACGGAGAGCGTGCAACATATCAAAGCCGCAGGGCAAAATGGATATGTGATTACCCGGAGGGTCGGGCATCTCGGCGCGTGCTGCTGCCGCATCTGCGGTCATTACGTATCAACTTTTCCCCCTAGTCTCGGCAGTCTCGCGCATCGGTTGCGCGGAGGCTGAAGACGATGATGATCTCTCGCCATCTGGCGGTCGCCGCCAGCATGCTGGTCGTGCCGATCGGCGCAGCTTCCCAGGCAGCCGCGCCAGGCTACACCGCGAGCGTTGCATTCATGGGAACCGGGATCGTCCGCTCGAACTTTGTCGAATGCTACAATGATTTTCATCTGGAACAGCAGGTCTGTCTCGATGCCTCGAACTTCAGCCTGCCGTCGCCCGGGCAACACGTGACGATCGCCGGATCCTACACACCGATCTCCTCGCAGATCCCGCTGCTCGGGGATTATGGGTCGGAGATGGAGGGCAATTCGTTCCAGTTCCTCGCGACGCCGACCGACGGCAGCGCCAGTTTCTACTATTCAAGGAAGTCTTACGGCAGCACGATCAGCTTTCACAACGGTCGGATTGCAAGCCTCACAGGCTATGGCATCACCTACGACGATTGCGGTTTCGATACGGCGGTCAGCTTTGCGGCGGCGGCGATGCCTTGGCCAGGCCGGTTCCAGAGTTCCTATTGTGCCTATATTTACAATGTTCAGCCACACTATGGAGTTGTCGGCGATTGGCGCGTGACGGCCTATAGCTATGATGGTGGACCTTGGATCCCCGTGCCTGAGCCCGCGCATTGGGCGATGCTGATCACGGGTATCGGTATTGTCGGCGCGGCAATGCGCCGGCACCGCCAGCTCCTGAAGCATCGATGTTACTGCGGCCCACCTTCCCAGACCATCGCCTCGACCTTGTTGCCGTCCGGGTCGCGCACAAAGGCGCCATAATATTCGGCGCCATAGTGCGGGCGCGGTCCCGGCGGGCCGTCGTCATGGCCGCCGGCGCCGATCGCAGCGTCGTAAAAGGCGTGCACCTGTTCGCGGCTTTCTGCCATGAAGGCAAAATGCACGCCGTTGCCGGGGCTGGGTGCGCCGCGATCATGCGGTGCGCCGATCCAGAATTCGGGGAATTGCCGGCCATAGGCGATGGCGTGGCCGCCTTCCTCGAGGATACGCTTGCCGCCCAACGGTGCCAGCACGGCGTCGTAAAAGGCCGCGGCGCGCGCCATGTTGCTGACGCCGACGGAGATGTGACTCATCAGGCTCGGGTTTTCCATGACAGGGTCCTCCTGCGGGCAGTCTAACCGCGCATTCGTTCCACCGAAACCACCGCCTTCACCTGGCGCAGCGCCGCGATGATCGTCGTCAGATGCTTCAAATCCTCGACCTCGATGTCGATGACGTCGGTGTGGAATTCGCGGTCGCGATGCTTCAGCGCCAAGTTGACGATATTGGCGTTATGCGCCGCCAGCGCCGCGGTCAGGCTGGCGAGCGACCCCGGCTGGTTGTGGACGACGACCGCCAGCCGCGCCACGGCGCCATCGGTTTCCTGCCCCCATGACACCTCGAGCCATTCGCCGGTTTCATCGGCCAGGCTGGCGCAGTCGATGGTGTGGACGACAATGGGTTCGCCGGGATGACGTATGCCGACGATACGATCGCCGGGGATCGGGTGACAGGCACCCAGCTCGAACGCGACGCCCGCCGTCAGCCCGTGGATGCTGACCGCCGCCGGGCCGGGCTTGCCGCGCTTGCGCCGGGGTTTCTGGCCGGCGGTCGAGCCGGGCACCAGCGCTTCGGAAACCTGCGCATCGGTCAGCTGGCTGCGCGCCATCGCCAGTTCCAGCGCCGGCCGGTCGGCGAGCTTCAGCCGGCCCAGCGCCGGGCCGAGCAGTTCGTCGCCAAGCGCGATTTTCAGCCGGAGCCCAAGCGAATCGAGCAGCTTGCCGCCCATCGCCTGGCTTTCCTGCAAATTCTTGTGGCGGACATGGCGGCGCACCGCGGCGCGCGCCTTGGCGCTGGCGACAAAGCCTTCCCACGCCGGATCGGGGGCCTTCACCTTCGATCGCAGGATCTCGACCTGGTCGCCGTTGACCAGCCGCGTGCGCAGCGGCACGACCCGGCCATTGACCTTGGCACCGACGCAGCTGTCGCCGAGATCGGAATGGACGGCATAAGCGAAATCGACCGGCGTCGAATCCCGCGGCAACTGGTGCAGCGCGCCCTTTGGCGTGAACACGAACACCTGATCCTGGAACATCGCCAGCCGGGCGTTTTCGAGCAGTTCCTCAGGGCTGGCCGCGTCGTGCAACACCTCGAGCAAATCCTCCAGCCACGGATAGGCCTCACGCGCCTGGGCACCGTCGCCGCCCTGTTTATAGGCCCAGTGCGCCGCCAGGCCGTATTCCGATTCCTCGTGCATGCGGCGGGTGCGGATCTGCACCTCGATGCGGGCATTTTCCGAATGCAGGACAGTGGTGTGGATCGATTTGTAGCCGTTGCGCTTGGGCGTCGAGATGAAATCCTTGAATCGCCCCGGCACCATCGGC
>JBBQKM010000242.1:0-4980 GCA_038326915.1 Sphingomonadales bacterium | reverse complement strand
ACGCCGCTGATCACCCGCGCCGATGGCGCCAAGATGGGCAAAACCGCCGCAGGGGCGGTCTGGCTGCACGAGGATTCGCTGCCGGCGTTCGATTACTGGCAGTTCTGGCGCAACAGCCACGACGCCGATGTGGCGCGGTTCATGAAACTGTTCACCGACCTGCCGCTCGCCGAGATCGAGCGCGTGATGGCCGGCGACATCAATGCGGCAAAGGCCGTGCTGGCGACCGAAGCCACGGCGCTGTGCCGCGGCCGCGCGGCGGCGGAAGCGGCGGCGGCAACCGCGGCGGCGACATTCGCGGGCGGCGCCGGCGATGATCTGCCGAGTTTTGCCGTCGCGGCACCGGTGACCATCCTTGATGCGCTCGTCGGCCTGGGCTTTGCCGCGTCGAAGGGCGAGGCACGGCGGCTGGTTGCCGGCGGTGGCGCGCGCATCGACGACATTGCGGTGACGGCGGACAGCACGCTGGTCGGCCCCGGCGCCAAGGTGTCGGCGGGCAAGAAACGCCATGGCGTGATTACCGCCGGGTAGCAGCGGGGGATGCATTCGCACCCCCCGCCGGGCGTCAGGCGATCAACAACTGGTTGGAACCAGTGGAAACCAGCTGCGCGTAATCCAGTTCGATGCCGAGCTGGGCTTCCCAGAAGGCATCGTTCCTGAAGTTGTAAGTGTCGAGGATGTGGACCGTCTGCGAGCCGGCGGCCGAGCTGAGCGTCAACACCAGGTCGAGCGCGCGGCTGGAGTTGGCGAGCGCCTGGCCGTTGGCCGTGTCGCCCGTGGTCAGATAGCCGACCGAGGCGGCGGTGACGGTCACACCATCGCCGAGACGGATCGTGTCGCCGTCGCCGACCAGAAAATCGCTGATGAAGTCGGTGGTGCCGTCGAACACCGTGTCGAAAACAAAGACGTCACCGTCGAGCCCGCCTTGCAGGAAGTCGTTGCCGCGACCGCCGTCCATGATATCGGTGCCGCGACCACCGTATAGCGCGTCGTTACCCGAGCCGCCGAGCATTTCGTCGTTGCCGCGATTGCCGCTGAGGACATTGTCGCCAGCGTCACCGGCCACACGGTCGTCGCCGGCACCGCCGTCCTTGACCTCGTCGATGAACATTGCGAGCAGCTGCCCGCCCTGGACGATCTCGGGATCGGGGAACGTGTAATGGGCCTGCACGTCGAGCAGGAAGGCCTGGGTGTCGGCGTCGCCGAGCAGTTCGGTGACGTCGATGATGCCCGACGATTCCTCGTCCTGCGAGAAAGGCGCGGTCGGCGCAAGAAAGCGCCCGGCGTCATGTTCGCCGACGGCGGCGAGCGTGTCGGTCGCCGGGTCATATTCCCAGACAACGCCGAGGCGCGGGTTGTTGCCGACGTCTTCCTGGATATAGACAAGGCCTTCGTTGCTGACGGTGAGATTGTCCAACATGCGATGACCCTCGGTGCCATCGAGCAGCATCGTGATGGTGCCACCCAGCTCGGGGTTCTCGATATCGGTGAATTCGAGCCGGTACAGCCGCGAGTTGCCGGCAAAATTGGCCGTGGTTACGAAGTACAGGAAATTCGGGTTGGTCGGATCCCAGGCGGCATCTTCGGGGCGGAAGAATTCGCTGACGCCGGCCGCGTCGCTGGCGGCTTCCAGCGCGGCACCGGTCATGGTGCTGAGGTCGCCGAGGTTGGCGAGCGTGAAGGTCGAGGTGCCATCAGCGCCAAAGCTCGTCGCGTTGTTTTCGGAGGCAGCGTTGTTGCCGATTTCAGGGACGACGATCCCGTAGGTCGTGCCGCCGGTCAGGCCGGCGCGTTCGACGTCGTTACCGGTCGCCTGCTTGTCGCCGACATAGACATAAACCTGGCCGGGGGTGGCGTCGTCGGTTCCTATAACGATGGTCTTGTCCTGTGCTGTCGGCGAGGCGACGGCATTTTCCCATGAGAAGCGGCCGAGCGCGGCGAGCTGATACGAATTTCCAGTCGCGGCACCGGTGACAACCGTGCCGAAAACGCGACCCTCGGGCCCGGTTTCCTCGCCGGCCAAATAGATGCGGGCGGTGGTGCCAAGGCCTGAGGCGGCGTTGAAATAAGCCGTCGGCGCGGCAAGATCGGCCGAGCAGAAGCGGGCAAAGGCGGTCGTGTCGGCGGTAAAGGTAATGCCGTCGGAGAGATAGACCTGCTTGATGGCGTCCTCGGCAGCGGTGACCTGCAGCGTGGTGGTGTTGATCGTCAGCCGTGAAATGAAGGCGCCGGCAGAGCCATGTTCCCGAAGGGCGCCGTTGGCGGCACCCAGCTCATGGCTGACCAGCACAGTCATGGTGCCATCGCCATTGTCGAACGCGCCGAGACCGTCGGGAATCCCGGCGAACCGCCAGGGCGTGACGCCGTCGGCCTTCAATCCGACGGCATCGCCGGCGGTCAGGATCGAAGCAAAGCGGACATTTGGCTCAAAGGCGGTGAGGTAGGGTGAAGCGGTGGTCGACGGTCCGGTAGCCATGGCAAATTCTCCCTCGGTCTAATCGAGGTCTATGTGGCGCCAGGCCTGCAACAAATTTGCGACGAAGTTGTTAAACTGTCTTGTCAACGGTGCGGGGCCGGGTTGCCGCCGATGGCAGGACCATCGTGACTTTCAACCCGGGGTCGTTGTTTTGCAGTACCATGTCGCCGCCGTGCAGCCGGGCGATCGCGTCGGCCAGCGACAGGCCGAGGCCGGCACCACCGCTGGTTCGCGCCGCATCGAGCCGACCGAAACGGCGCAGCGCGTCGCCGCGCAGGTTCTCGGGGATACCGGGACCGTGATCACTTACCGCGAGTCGGGCGCCATTGCTTGCCGGAACCGCAGCGACTTCGATGACGCCGCCGCTTGCCCCATAGCGCAGCGCATTGTCGATCAGGTTCGACAGCGCGCGGCCGAGCAGGGCGCGATGTGCAAGCACCGGCACCGGCGTTGGTGCCAGCGCGGTCAGCCGCACGCCGCTGTCTTCGGCAAGCGGTTCGTACATTTCGACCATGTCGGTGACCAGTTCGGCAAGATCGATATGGGTAAAGCCGTCGCGGCCGATGCCCGCTTCGACACGGCTGATTTCGAGGCTGGTATCGAGCATGGCGAGCAACGCATCGGCCTCGGCACCGATGCCGGCGATTTCGGCGCTGTTGTTGTCGCCGGCGCGCATCAGCCGGTCGATCCGCGCCTTCATCCGGGTCAGCGGCGACCGCAGGTCGTGCGCCAGGCCGTCGGTCACCGCGCGGAGTTCATCGAGCAGCGCCTCGATCCGCGCCAGCATGGCGTTGAGCGCGCCGCCCATCGCATCAAAGGCGTCGCCCGAACCCTTCGACGGTACGTCGACGCGCCGCGACAGGTCGCCCGCCGCCACGGCACCGGCGACATCGGCGATGCTCTGGATGCGCCCGGCGATGATGCGCGCCAGCAGATAGGCGATACCCAGCGCCAGCGCGAGGGCGAGGCCGATGGCGGCGATCAGGCTGGTGGTCAGCGTCGAGGTCAGCCGCTGCTGTTCCTCGACGCTGCGGCCGACGAGCAGGCGATAGCCGCGCGGCAGCCGCGACGCGCTGATGGCAAAGGTTTCGGGATCGCGATGGCCGGTCCGCAGCAGGTCGGTTTCATGAAAGCGCCCGTCGGTGGGGAGGCCTTGCGGCCAGGCCGGGATGTTGCCGGTGATGGTGCGGCCGTCGGCGCCGATGAGCAGGATCGCCAGCGGCCCCGGCACGCGCATTTCGCCGTTGATCAGCGCGGTGGCGCCGCCAATGCCGTCGCGATCGTACACCTGCACGATCGCGGCGCGTTCGGCGTTGATCAGCGCCCGGGCATCGGCATCGAGCTGGTTCTGCGTCACCCGCGCAATGAAGCCGAGGATGATGGCGCAACTGCCCGACAGGGCCAGGAACACGATTATGCCGATGCGCGCGGTCGTCGATCGGGGCCAGTTGCGGCCGCGCAACAGCCACACTGGCGTCAGTGCTCGCCCAGCCGGTAGCCGGCGCCGCGCACGGTGTGCAGCAGCGGCTTTGCGCCGCCGTCATCGAGCTTCTTGCGCAGCCGGCTGACATGGACGTCGATGACATTGGTGCCTGGATCGAAATGATAATCCCAGACGCCTTCGAGCAGCATGGTGCGGGTGACGACCTGGCCGATGTGGCGCATCATGAATTCGAGCAGGCGGAATTCGCGCGGCTGCAATTCGATGCGGCGACCACCGCGGGTGACGCGGCGGGCGAGCAGGTCGAGATCGAGATCGTCGAAGGCGAGGCGGGTGACCGGCGCGTCGCCGGGCGCGGCAACCCGGCGGCGGACCGCTTCGATGCGCGCCAGCAGCTCGGCAAAGGCAAAGGGTTTCGGCAGATAGTCGTCGGAGCCGGCGCGCAGGCCCTTGACGCGATCATCGAGGCTGGCGAGCGCCGACAGCATGACGACCGGCGTGGTGACGCCGCCGGCGCGCAGCGCCGACAGCACGGCAAGGCCATCCATCCCCGGCAACATGCGGTCGAGCACGATCGCGTCATAGCTGCCGTCCGACGCCTGGAACAGGCCATCGCGGCCATCGCCGGCGACATCGACCATGAAACCGGCCTCGCCAAGGCCCTTGGCAATATATTCCGCCGTGGTGGGATCGTCTTCGACGCAGAGGATACGGGCCATGACGGGATGTTACTCCGAAACTGCCGGCAATGATAATGCATTGCGTCGACAGGAGGGGCGCAGCCGGGCTGCTACACCGCGCTATGCCGCGAATTCGCCGCCCGCAGCCTGACGGGCGGATTAAACTTTGGACAGGCCTGGCTCTAGTTCTCGTCACCCATGCGCAGCGCGGCGATGAAGGCTTCCTGCGGGATGTCGACATTGCCGTACTGCCGCATGCGCTTCTTGCCTTCCTTCTGCTTGTCGAGGAGCTTGCGCTTGCGGCTGGCGTCGCCGCCATAGCATTTCGCCGTCACGTCCTTGCGCATCGCGGCGATGGTCTCGCGGGCGATGACCTTGCCGCC
>JBBQKM010000241.1:0-4980 GCA_038326915.1 Sphingomonadales bacterium | reverse complement strand
ACGTGCCGCCGCCGCCGGCGCCGATGCCCGCGCCGACCCGCAAGGGCGAACGCGGCTGAGCCAGACATTGCGGGGGATGCCGTCAATCGGGGTTCCCCGCCGGCTTGTGTTGGCGCTGGCCCTCGCGCTCGTCGTCGCCGCAGCGCCAGCAGCTGCTAACCAGCCCGATATCGCCGCCGAAATACGCAAGGCGGCCCGCGGCGACGTAAAGGCCTTTTACGCCGCGCGCGGTTTCCAGCCGCTATGGGCCGCCGATGGCGCGATCCTGCCGCAAGCCGAGGCGCTGCTTGCCGATCTCGCGACGGCGCGGCTCGATGGCTTGAAACCATCGTCGTACAAGCCTGACAAGCTGGCGGCCGCCGTCGCTGCAGCGCGTGACGGTGACGCGCGCGCCATCGCCCGCGCCGAAATCCTGCTGTCGGACAGCTTTGCTCGCTATGTCCGCGACCTGCGCAAGCCGGGGAGGGGCGATGGCATGACCTGGCTCGACCCCCGGCTCAAACCGGCAAAGCTCGATACCGAAACCGTGCTGCGCACCGCCGCGCTGCCGCAGCCATTTGCCGATTATGTCGCCACGATGGGCTGGATGAGCCCGCATTATGCGCGGCTGCGTGGCCTGCTGGCGGGCGCGCAAGTCAGCGGCGCCGATGATGCCGACATCAAGCGCCTGCGCCGCAACCTCGATCGCGCGCGGGTGCTGCCCGGCCCCTGGACGCACCATGTCGTCGTCGATGCGTCGTCGGGGCGGCTGTGGTTCTACCAGGCTGGCAAGCAGGTCGGCACGATGAAGGTTGTCGTTGGCAAGGCCGAAACGCCGACGCCGATGCTCGCCGGGATGCTGCAATATGCGATCCTCAACCCCTATTGGAACGTGCCCGTCGACCTCGCGCAGACGCTGATCGCGCCGCGGGTGCTTGGCGGTCGCTCGCTGAAATCGATGGGATTCGAGGCGCTCTCGGACTGGAGCGCGACCGCGCAGCGGCTGCCGCCCAAGGCCATCGACTGGCCGGCGGTTGCCGATGGCCGGCAGGAGCTGCGGCTGCGGCAATTGCCCGGCGGTGCCAATTCGATGGGCCGGGTCAAGTTCATGTTCCCCAACGACGACGGCATTTACCTCCACGATACGCCCGATCGGGCGCTCTTTGGCCATGACGACCGGCATTTCAGCAACGGCTGCATCCGGCTCGAGGATGCCGCCGCGCTGGGCAAATGGCTGCTCGGCCGCTCGCTCCGCTCCGCCGGCCGCACGCCCGAACAGGCGGTGCCGCTCGCCGTGCCGGTGCCGGTGTACCTGACCTATTTCACCGCGAGCGAGGATGGCTTTCGCGATGATGTCTATGGGCGGGACGAATAGAACCCAAATTCGTCATTCCCGCGAAGGCGGGAATCCATCGCCCGACTGCGCCCGCGAAAGACAACATTCAGGCGATGGATCCCCGCCTTCGCGGGGATGACGGCGTATGCGCTATGGAAGCATGGTCGCCCCGTTCCATGGCGGGCAGGGGCGACCATCGGCTTACCGCCCGAAACGACCGAGCGTCATCACCTTGTTCCACGCCGCGACGAAATCGCGGCTGAACTTTTCCTTGCCGTCATTGGCCGCATAGACTTCGGCGACCGCGCGCAGTTCGGAATGCGAACCGAACACCAGGTCGACCGGCGTCGCCGTCCACTTCAGCTTGTCGGTGGCGCGGTCATGGCCTTCGTAGATGCCTTCGGCACCGGGCGCCTTGACCCATTTCGTCGACATGTCGAGCAGGTTGACGAAATAGTCGTTGCTCAGCGTGCCGGGCCGCGCCGTAAACACACCATGCGCGGCGCCGCCGGCATTGGCATTGAGGCTGCGTAGGCCGCCGACCAGCACGGTCATTTCGGGAACCGTCAGGGTCAGCATGTTGGCGCGATCGACGAGCATTTCCGCCGGCGACAGGCGATTGCCGGTGCCGAAGTAGTTGCGGAAGCCATCGGCCTGCGGCTCCAGCGCGGCAAACGACTGCACGTCGGTCTGCGCCTGGCTGGCATCGGTGCGCCCCGGCTGGAACGGCACCTTCACATCCTGCCCGGCAAGCCTGGCACCCTGTTCGACGGCCGCACCGCCGGCAAGAACGATGAGATCTGCCAGCGAGATCGTCCGGCCGCCGGGGGCGGTGCGGTTGAAATCCTTCTGGATCACCTCGAGCCTTGCCAGCACCTTCGCCAGTTCGGCGGGGTTGTTGGCCTGCCAGTCCTTTTCCGGCGCAAGGCGGATGCGCGCGCCATTGGCGCCGCCGCGCATGTCGGTGCCGCGGAAGCTTGCCGCCGATGCCCAGGCCGTCCGCACCAGTTCGGGCACGGTCAGCCCCGATGCGAGCACCTTGGCCTTCAGCTGCGCGACATCATCGGCATTGACCAGCGGATGATCGACCGCCGGCACCGGGTCCTGCCACGACAGCGCTTCCTTCGGCACTTCGCTGCCGAGATAGCGCGCGATCGGCCCCATGTCGCGGTGGGTCAGCTTGTACCAGGCCTTGGCAAAGGCCAACTCGAACTCGGCCGGGTTCTTCTGGAAACGCAGCGCGATCTTGCGATATGCCGGGTCTTCCTTCAGCGCCAGATCGGTGGTGAACATGATCGGCGCATGGCTTTTCGTCGGGTCGTGCGCATCGGGCACGGTGCCGGCGAGGGCGCCGTTCTTCGGCACCCATTGCGTCGCGCCGGCCGGGCTTTTCGCCTTCACCCAATCCTGCGCGAACAGATTGTTCAGATACTGCATCGACCAGGCGGTCGGCGTCGACGTCCAGGCGCCTTCAAGCCCGCTCGTCGTCGCATCGACGCCGACGCCGGTGCCGCAGCTGTTGGTCCAGCCCAGGCCCTGCGCCTCGACAGCGCCGGCGGCGGGGGCGACGCCGACGCACTTGTCCGGCGCGCGGGCGCCATGCGCCTTGCCAAAGCTGTGGCCGCCGGCGATCAGTGCCAGCGTTTCCTCGTCGTTCATCGCCATGCGGCCAAAGGTTTCACGGATGTCGCGCGCCGCCGACACCGGATCATGGTTGCCGTTCGGGCCTTCGGGATTGACGTAGATCAGCCCCATCTGGACGGCGGCGAGCGGGTTCGCCAGTTTGCGATCACCGCTATAGCGCTTGTCGTCGAGGAACTTCTGCTCGGGGCCCCAATAGACGAGATCGGCTTCCCAATCATCGGTGCGGCCGCCGCCATAGCCGAATGTCTTGAAGCCCATCGATTCAAGGCTGACGTTGCCGGCGAGGACCATCAAATCGGCCCAGGAAATCTTGCGGCCGTATTTCTGCTTGACCGGCCACAGCAGCCGGCGCGCCTTGTCGAGATTGGCGTTGTCGGGCCAGCTGTTGAGCGGTTCGAAGCGCTGCTGGCCGCCACCGGCGCCACCGCGGCCATCGGCGGTGCGATAGGTGCCGGCGCTGTGCCACGCCATGCGGATGAAGAACGGTGCATAGGTGCCGTAATCGGCCGGCCACCACGGCTGCGATGTCGTCAGCACGGCGGCGATATCGGCCTTCACTGCCTTCAGGTCGAGCGTGTTGAAATCGGCGGCATAGTCGAAACGCCCAAGCGGATTGGATTCGACGGCATTCTGGCGCAGCGGCTTCAGGTCGAGCAGGTCGGGCCACCAGAACTGGTTCGACAGCGTCTTTTCCGGCGCCATCGCCGGTGCGGCGGTCTGCGCCATGGTGGCAGCCGGCGCCAGCGCGACCAGCAGCGTCGACACCAAAAGCCAAGATTTCCTGTGCATCTCTCTCACTCCCCAAGGCACGAATGGTGCCTGATGGTTAAGAACATGCCGGAACAACTGTCATTGCGGGAAATCAATTTTCCCGGTTAGCGTAAGCGAAAATTTGAATGGGGATGGTCGTCGCGCCGCCGATGGCTGTCCTACAGGCGGCCTTTCCGGCTATGCTGCGACCACGGCCGCTCTTTGACATCATGATCGCGTATCGAAGGCTGCCCGAGGATGTAGACGCCTGCCGCGCATTAAAGTGTCGAAACAGTCAACTTCGTCAACTTCCAGATTTACCGATCCGATCAAGCATCTGATAATATTGCCTTATCGCTGCAAGTCAGGAAGTGCCGCGGTCAGCCGCGCAATCGCCGCATCGATCACCGCATCCTGCTTGGCAAAGCACAGCCGCAACGTGCTGGTGACCGGGTTTTCGGCATAGAAGGCCGACACCGGTATGGTCGCGACGCCGGCGCCGATCAACCGGTCGGCAACCGCGACATCGCCATGATCGATCTCCGACGCGGCGAGGTCGATCGAGACGAAATAGCTGCCGGCGCTGGGCAGCATCGCATAGCCGGCGGCGCCGAGCCCGCTGACCAGCCGGTCGCGTGACCGCTGGAAACCGGCGCGCATCGCGGTGAACCAGCCGGCGTCCTTGCCCAGCCCATGGGCGATGCCGGCCTGGAGGTTGGGCGGCGTCGTGAAGGTGAGGAACTGGTGCGAACGGGCCAGCGCGCGGGTCAGATCGGGGGCGGCGCACAGCCAGCCGACCTTCCACCCGGTCAGTGCAAAGATCTTGCCGCCAGATCCGATCTTAACGGCGCGGTTTCGCAACGCCGGTATTGCGAGGATGCTGCTATGGACGGCGCCGTCGAAGACGACATGCTCCCAGACCTCGTCACTGATGACGACCGCGTCATGGGCGACGGCAAAGTCCGCCAGCAATTCGAGGCTGGCACGATCGAAGGTCGACGCCGAGGGGTTGAGCGGGTTGTTGATCAGCACCACGCGGGTTTTAGGGCCGAACACCGCGGCGAGCTGGGCTTCGGTGAACTGCCAGTCCGGCGGCGCGAGGCGAACCAGCCTTGGCACCCCGCCGGCGCGGCGGACGAGCGGCAGATAGGCGTCGTACAGCGGCTGGAACAGCACGACCTCGTCGCCAGGCGTGATCAGCGCCAGCAAAGCCGCAGCCAGCGCCTCGGTCGCGCCCGACGTTACCGTGACCTCGGTTTCCCAATCGAGGT
>JBBQKM010000240.1:0-5057 GCA_038326915.1 Sphingomonadales bacterium | reverse complement strand
CCTCTCGGGGCGGGGGCGGTTGAGAGGCGAACACGCTTCTCCAAACTGTTCATGCCCGCGAAGGCGGGCATCCTGTCGTGCCGCTTGGACCCGGGGTTGGCGCTACCCGGCTCGGGGGGATGCCAGCCTTCGCTGGCATGACAGGAGTTGGCTAGGGCCGCGGCAAAGCCGCGGCTGGCGCCGGACGGGTTCGGTTGAGGAAGTCAACCGCCCCGCCGATCGGTCTTGCGCCTGTCGGCGCGTAGCAGGGATTTGCGATGCAAATCGCCCGCTACGCGCGCGCGGCGCTGCGCCTTAAAAGTTAACCCGACCCGTCACGCCGAAATAGCGATCAGCCTCACGCGGGATCAGGTAGCGATAGCTGCCGTTCGGCCCGCCGTTGGTGATCGCGGCGGCAAAGCTCTTGTCGAACACGTTCTTGACGACAAAGTTGACCTTGAAGCGGTCGTCCTTTTCCACAAGCCCGATGTTGAGATCGACAAGGCTGTAGGCGCCGATGGTACCAGCGGCGCGGATGACCGGATTGGGGTCGAACAGCGACAGCTGGCTCGACTGGGTCGAACCCTGGACGTTGAAGGTGACATCGGCAAAGCCGCCGGTGCGCAGGCGATAGTCGACGCCGAGCGAACCCTTCCACTTCGGCGCGTAGCCCAAGGGCGTGCCGGCCGGGATGACAGTCGCGCCGGGGGGCGCCTGGAACTGATCGACCCGCGCGTCGGTATAGGCAAGGCCACCCGAGATGTTGAGGTCGGGCATCGGGCGGAACAGCAGGTCGAGCTCGGCGCCGCGCGTCGAGACATCGCCGGCATTGGTGAAGCGGGTAACGACGACCCCGGCGACAAGATCCGGGTTGTTGGCCTGGAAATTCTTGTACTTGGCGTAATAGCCGGCGAGGTTGACGATCAGCTTGCCGTCGAACAGGCTGTTCTTCAGGCCGATTTCATAGCTGTCGGCGGTTTCCGCGGCGATGACGTTGGTGCCATTGGCGGTCAGGTTGTAGAAGATGTTGTAGGCCGGGCCCTTGTAGCCGCGCGAGTAGGTGCCATAGGCCATGATGTCATCGTTGACATCGAACTGCAGGCCGGCCTTGCCCGACAGATTGTCCTGGTCCGTGCTGGTGCGGAACGGCACGCCGTTGCTGGCCAGCGGGTTGCCGTTGTTGAGCCCGGGACCGTTCGACGACAGATAGACGCCCTGGTCGAAATTGGGCTGGATGCCAGGGGCCGCCGCCGGGGACGCGCTGCTGACGCGGCTGTGGAAGACCGACAGGTCGTCCATCGTGTAGCGCAGCCCGATGATGCCGCGGAAACGATCGGAGAAGTTGATCGTGCCCTGGCCGAAGACTGCGGTGTTTTGGAACACCGAGTCGAAGGTGGCAGAGCCGCTCGGCGTTGCCACATTCGTGGCACCGGCGCTGCCGCAGGTGACCAGCGCAACCGGCGTCGGCGCGGCACCGCACGAGGTCACGAAGCGGCTGAAGGTGCGTTCCGAATTGGCGTTCGAGTAAAAGGCGCCGAGCACATAGCTGAAGAACTGGTCGGCCGGCGACGTCAGCCGGAATTCCTGGGTGAAAGTATGGCCGGTCTGCGGGCCGAAATCATGGAGCTGGTTGAGGCCGAGATAGGCGCCGGCCGTCCAGTCGCCGTCGCGGATCTCGGTGTTTTCCCAGTTGCGGTACGAGGTGATCGAGGTGACCGTGAAATAGCTCGATTCGATGTCGGCCTGCAGCGACACGCCCCAGGCTTCCTCGTTGGTCTGGGTGATCAGGTTCTGGCGGATGGTGCGGGTCTTGTCGCCTTCGAACTTGATGCCGGCGAGCGCGAGGCCGCCGACGCCGGTGGGCGCGGTGCCGATGACTTCGGCGCAGCAATCGTCGTTGCTCTTGCGCCAGTCGCCGATCAGCGTCAGCGTGACATTGTCGCTGGGCTTGGCTTCGATGATGCCGCGCACGCCATAATGTTCATAGCCGTTGACCCGGCGATTGACGCCCGGCGCATCGTTGAAGATATTGCCGTCATATTTGCCGTAGAAGCCGGTGAAGCGCGACTTGATGGTGTCGCTGAGCGGCAGGTCGACGCCGCCGCGGATGCGGTATTCATTGCCGTTGTCGAAGTAGAAGCCGCCTTCGACAAAGCCGCCGAAGTTTTCGCCCGGACGCTTCGACGTGATGCTGATGACACCCGCCGACGAATTCTTGCCGAACAGCGTGCCCTGCGGGCCGCGCAGCACCTCGAGCCGCTCGATATCGACGAGATCGGTAAAGGCTTCGCCCGAACGGCTGAGCACGACGCCGTCGAGAACGGTCGAGACCGAAGGCTCACCGGCGATCGAGAAGGTCGCGGTGCCGACACCGCGCAGATACAACGTCTGGTTGAGCGTCGTGCCCGATTTGCGGAAGTTGAGCGAGGGCACGAGGTACTGGGCGCCCTCCAGCGTCACGGCGCCCGAGGCGGCGAGCTGTGCGGCCGAAACCACCGACACGGCGACCGGCACGTCCTGCAGGCGCTCGCTGCGCTTTTGCGCGGTGACGACGATCTCGGCGGGTTCGCCGCCCGGCGCATCGCTGGCAGCAGTGGTGGCGGTCTGGGCGAGCGCCGGCACGGCAACGGCGGCAAACAGCGCGGCGGTGCACAACAGAGTCGATCGGATCATGTTCGTCCCCAATATTCGGGCGCGCCGAAAGGCTACGCGATTGCTGGGAGTTTCCCCAGTTTTGTTAAACCGTGCAAGAAGGCGGTTCTTTGTCGCGGTCAAGATGGCCGAGATGCGAAGCCGACCGGTGTGTTGCGGCAGCGCAACAGTTTTTTGCGGCAAATGTCAGGTCAGGCCAGGTGTCACAGCCCCAATTCGCGCATCTCCACAACGCGGTGCTCGCGGGCGCTGGCTTCGGCAGCGATGCCTATCGCGACGGCGCGCAGGCCATCGTCGGCGGACACGATCACCGGGCCTTGCCCACGCACTGCCGCGGCAAAGGCCTGGTGCTGGAAGAAGGTCGAGCCATGGTGCTGGCCGGCCTTCAGCGCCGCCGCCGGGGTTTCGACATGGGCGCGGCTGACGTTTTTCGGGTTCATGAACCCGACGCGGGGGGAAAACACGATGTCGCCGGCCGGGATCAGCACGTCGAGCCGCGCCTGGTCGCCGACCGCGACGATCTCTTCCTGCTGTTCGGCGCCATCGGCGAACATGCACAGGTCGAGCATGGCGCGCACGCCGTTGGCGAAATCGACCGTGGTGAAGCTGTTGTCGATGATGTCGGGCTTTTGCCCGTTATAGCGTTCATCCTGGTGGTTGACGTCCATGGCGCCCGAACAGAACACCCGCACTGGCTCGCTGCCGACGATCAGCCGCATCATGTCGAAGAAATGACAGCATTTTTCGACCATGGTGCCGCCGCTAATGGCCGAAAACCGGTTCCAGTCGCCGACCTTGACGAGAAACGGAAAGCGATGCTCGCGGATCGACAGCATCTGCAGCCGTCCGGCGCGGCCGTCGTGGACCTGGCGCACGAATTCGGCGACCGGCGGCATGAAGCGATATTCCATCGCGGTCCAGAAGGTACGGTCATAACCGGCAGCGGCGCTGGCCACAGCGCGCGCATCGGCGATCGTCGTCGCCAGTGGTTTTTCGCACAGCACATGCAGGCGCGCGTCCATAAGCGGCGGCAGCACGTCGACATGGGTGAAATTCGGCGAGGCGACGACGACCGCATCGCACAGCCCCGATGCGGCCAGCGCCGCGGCGTCGCCGAAGCGCGCCACATCCGTGCCCACCGCCGCTGCGGCGCGATCAAGCGATTTCGCCACCGGATCGGCGAGCGCTGTCACCACCGCATTCCCGGTAAGCCCGATGTTGGCGATATGCTCGATCGCCATCATCCCCGACCCGACGATACCCCATCTGATGGTTTCGCTACTTTTCATTTCGGGTGGCTCCGGGCATTGGAGGGTTATGGATGAAATCACCCTTTCCCCCGAACGTCGCCGGCTCGGCAAGCCTCCATTGTCGGTTTCGCCGATGGCCTGGGGAATGTGGCGCTTTGCTGGCAGCGATGTCGCAGCAGCGCAAGGCCGGGTCGAGGCGGCGCTGGCCGCCGGCATCAACTTCTTCGATACCGCCGATATCTACGGCCCCGACAATGATGAACCCTTTGGCGCGTCGGAACTGCTGCTCGGCAAGGTCTTTGCGGCGTCGCCGGGGCTGCGCGACCAGATCGTGCTGGCGTCGAAGGGCGGCATCCGCATGGGCGTGCCCTATGATTCGTCGCCCGCCTATCTGCGTGAGGCGGTCGAGGCCTCGCTGACCCGGCTGGGCGTCGAACGGCTCGACCTGTGGCAGATCCACCGCCCCGACATGCTGGCGCACCCGGCCGAAACCGCGGCAACGCTCGATGCGCTGGTGGCGGAGGGCAAGATCGCTGCGGTCGGCGTATCGAACCACACCCCGGCGCAAACGGCTGCGCTGGCGAAGCATCTCAAGGCCGGCGTGCTGACGACGCAGCCCGAATTTTCGCCGCTGGCGACCGCGCCGCTGTTCGATGGCACGCTCGATCGCGCCATGAAGCATGGCGTCGCGGTGCTGGCCTGGTCGCCGCTGGGGCAGGGGCGGTTGGGCGATGGCGATCCGCGGCCGGGGCGGCGGGTCGAGGAAGACACGCGCATTGCCGCGACCAAGGTGGCGCTGCAGGCGCAGGGGCAGAAATACGGCGTCGGCATCGCAGCGGCGGCCTATGCCTGGATCATGGCGCACCCGGCCGGCATCATCCCGATCGTCGGTACGCAAAATCCCCTAAGGATTGCGGAGAGCGCCGACGCCTACAAGGTGCGCTGGACGCGCGCCGAATGGTATGGCGTGCTGGTCGCGTCGCTGGGAGAGAATTTGCCATGAGCATGTGTGAAGTCAGCTGGTTTTCGGCGCTGTGCGACGACGATTATGAATTTCTCGGCCAGCCCGACCCGGCGCTGAAATCATCATGGGAGCATTGCCGCAACATCGTGCTCGCCGCCGAAAAGGGTGGTTTCGACAATGTGCTGCTGCCGTCGGGCTATGCGCTGGGCATC
>JBBQKM010000239.1:0-5060 GCA_038326915.1 Sphingomonadales bacterium | reverse complement strand
CATGTTTCGATGACCGAACGCCGCGCGATGGAGGCCGAACGCGACACCACCGATCGCTATGTCGCCGCCTATCTGTCGACCCGCGTCGGCGAAACGCTGCCGACGCGCATCACCGGCGTGCTCAAATTCGGCTTTTTCGCGCAGGTCATCGGCCTGGGTGGCGACGGGCTGGTACCGGTTTCGACGCTGGGCGACGAACGCTTTGCCTATGACGAGGACGCGCGGGTGCTCGAAGGCATCGAGACCGGCACGCGCTACACCATCGGCCAGCGGCTCGACCTGCGGCTGGCAGAGGCCAACCCGATCACCGGCGCGCTGCGCTTCGAACTGCCGCTCGGCGAAGGCCAGCAGCCGGTGCGCCGCGACCGCGTCCGCACCGGGCGCCGCGCCGGCCAGTCGCGCATCCCCGCCGGTGTCAGGCGCGGCGGCCGCCGCTAGCAAAGCGCACGCCGCGCCTGCCGAGCATCGCAAGCGCGATAGCCAGTCCAGGCCAGAACAGGGTCTGGTCTTCACGCAACCGAGTTCGCCGGCTGGCCCCCGGAATTAATACTTTCGTATTACCACCTGATATCCATCAGAAATGCGCTGCAACGCATAAGTATTATCCCTGCATTCGACGTTGATTTACAATTGCCGGGTCAGGCATATTTCCCCCAATCCGATTGCTGCTGTCGACGTTCACGTGATCGTCGGCCGGTATTGGAGACGCGAAGGGACGCTCATTTGCTGTCGATTGCACAATAGCGCGGGGCAGCGCCACAAAAGGGGTTATTCATTATGTCAGTCAGGAAATTCGCACTGGCGTTGTCGGTATCGACAGCGTTGCTCGCTTCGGCGGCACAGGCCGGCGTCGTCAGGGTCACCGCTGCCAATTTCGTGGCGGGATCGGGGCAGATCACCTTCAGCGAATATGCGCTCGGCACCACCAACCCGAGCTATGCACCGGCCAACTATGGTGGCGGTGCCGGCTCACCGAATGTCACCTTCGGCGGTTTCTTCACTGGCCAGTCGCTCAGCGCCAACCCCGGCGTCGACTGCCCGGGCGCGGCGGCGACCGCCTGCGTGGTCGGCACCCCGACAGGCCCTCTGTCGCTCGACGCGGCATCGCCGCTCACCCGCATCGTCCTCGACGGTGCCAACCCGACGTCGCCTGTGCTTTCGGGGACTCCGAGCTTCAATGGCCCGATCGCGGTGCTGTTCGATACCGACCAGTTTGGCGTCGGCTTTGACGCTGGCTTCTTCGATGCTGTCGGCAGCACCGGCATCACCGCCTTTGATCGCGCCGGCAATCTGCTCGGCACCGTCACCAACACCGGCTTCGGGATCGAATTCCTCGGCCTGGTGACCGACAACAACATGGCGCAGATCGCCGGCGTGTTCCTCGATCTGGTCGGCAGCGAACCGGCCGGCTTTGGCATCGACAATCTGCGCTTTGGCGTCCAGGGCCAGATCGTCGTTCCGGGCGTCCCCGAACCGACGAGCTGGGCGATGCTGATCGCCGGCTTCGGGCTGACCGGGGCGGTGATGCGGCGCCGCCGGGTTACGGCTGTCGCCGCCTGACGGGTACGACGTTCGGCACGGGCCGGTTTGCCCCCGAGCAGCCCGTGTCGATCCCCCCGGGATCCGCGCTGCGACCCTGTTCGCGCGGATGCCGGGGGCTATCCGGCGCTCTGGCCGTTTTCCGCCAGCACGGCGCCGGCGAGGTATAGCGACCCCGCCACCAGCACCAGCGGCGGCGCGCCGCCGCTGATCGCGCTGATCGCAGCCAGTGCTTCGGCAACCGAGGCGCAGGGTGTTGCCGCCAGCCCGGCATCTTCGACGATATCGGCGAGATCGGCCGGGCTGTGCGCGGCATGATCGTCGATCGGCACTGTCCAGACATGCGCGGCGCGGCCGGCGAACGGCTTGATGAAGCCGCCGGCGTCCTTGGCCTTCAACATGCCGAGGATGATGTGCAACGGCAGCCCGGTAGCATTGCCGGCCCCCGGCTTGTCGGTCTTGGTGAAATTGTCGGCGAGCGCGCGCCCGGCGGCCGGGTTGTGGCCGCCATCGACCCACAGCTCGCTGTTGGCCGGCAGCCTGGCCGTCAGCGGGCCGTGATCGAGCCGTTGCAGTCGCGCCGGCCATTCGGCCCAGCCCATGCCGGCGCGCAGCGCGCCGTCGTTGACCGCGACCGCCGTCTGCGCGCGGAGCATGGCGACGGCGAGCGCGGCATTGTCGAGCTGGTGGGCACCGGCAAGCCGTGGCAGCGGCAGGGTGACCCGGCCCGCCGCGTCGCGATAGTGCAGCGCGCCTTCGTACAGCGCCGCATCCCAGTCATCGCCGCGGATCTGCAGCGCAGCGCCGGCAACCCCGGCGACTTCGGCGATCCGCGCCGTCACCGGCTTGGGATAGCGCGAGATGACCAGCGGCACCCCGCGCTTGGCAATGCCGGCCTTCTCGCGGGCAATGTCGAGGATGGTGTCTCCCAGCCATTGCTGGTGATCGAGGCCCAGCTGGGCGATGCCGGTCACCACCGGCGCCGCGATCACATTGGTCGCATCCATGCGGCCACCCAGGCCGACCTCGATGATGCAGGCATCGGCGGGCGCGCGGGCAAAGGCCAGGAACGCCAGCGCTGTCGTCAGCTCGAAAAAGGTGATCGGCTGGCCGCCGTTCTTGGCGAGGATTTCGCGCAGCAGCTCGCACAGCGGCTCGTCCTCGATCAACTGGCCGGCGACGCGGATGCGTTCGTTGAAGCGGATGAGGTGCGGCGAGGTATAGACATGGACACGCTTGCCCGACGCCTCGATGCAGGCGCGCAGGAAGGCGACGGTGGAGCCCTTGCCGTTGGTGCCGGCGACATGGAACACCGGCGGCAGTTTCTGGTGCGGATTGCCGAGCCGCGACAACAGCCGCGCCAGCCGGTCGAGCGTCAGGTCGATTTCGGCCGGGTGCAGCGCATAAGCGGCGACAAGCAGCGCATCGAGCACGGGATTGTCGGACCGCGGGCGCGGCATCATGGCCACCGTTACCGCCATCAGGCGGGTTCGGTGATGCGGCGCGCGGTCAGCATCGCCAGCAGCTTCGCCAGCGTGTCCTTCAGTTCGCGGCGATGCACGACCATGTCGAGCATGCCGTGCGCCAGCAGATATTCGGCGCGCTGGAAGCCTTCGGGAAGTTTCTCGCGGATGGTCTGTTCGATGACCCGCTGGCCGGCGAAACCGATCAGCGCATTGGGTTCGGCGATCTGCACGTCGCCGAGCATCGCATAGCTTGCCGTGACGCCGCCGGTGGTCGGATCGGTGAGGACGACGACATAGGGCAGCCGCGCTTCCTTCAGTTCGGCGATGCCGACGGTGGTGCGCGGCATCTGCATCAGGCTGAGAATCCCCTCCTGCATGCGCGCGCCGCCGGCGGCGGTGAAGACGACGAAGGGCACGCCCGCATCGACCGCTGCGCGGGCGCCGGCGAGGAACGCCTCCCCCACGCCCATGCCCATCGATCCGCCCATGAAGGCGAAATTCTGGATGGCGACGATGGTGCGGACGCCGCCGATGGTGCCGTCACCCACGGTCATCGCCTCGGGCTCGCCGGTGGCGGTCTTGGCGGCGCGCAGGCGATCGACATAGCGCTTCTGGTCGCGGAATTTCAGCGGGTCCTCGACAACCTTGGCGACCGCGACGGGCGTCCAGGCGCCATCGAAGACCTGGGCAAAGCGCGTGCGCGGCCCGATGCGTTCGTGATGGTCGCAGCGCGGGCAGACCGACAGATTCTCGTCGAATTCCTTGGTATAGACCATCGTTCCGCAGTTCTTGCACTTGGTCCACAGATTGTCGGGCGTCTCGCGCCGCGACATGAACCCGGTCAGCTGCTGGCGGGTGCGGGTGATCCAGCTCATGCGGCTTTCTCCTTGTGGCGCGCGCCATGGACGGCGGCGGCGAGCCCGGCGACGAGCGTGCCGACGCGGGCGGGAATGTCGTTGGCGCGTTCGGCGGCGGCCGTACCGATGGTGTCGACGATCGCCGAACCGACGACCACGGCATCGGCCGTCGCCGCGATGGCGGCGGCCTGGTCGGGGGTGCGAACGCCGAAACCGACCGCGATCGGCAGGGCGGTCGACCGTTTCAGCCGGGCGACGGCCTCGGCGACATCACCGGCGGTCGCGGCGTTGGCGCCGGTCACCCCGGCGACCGCGACATAATAGAGGAAGCCCGAGGCGCCATCGAGCACGCGCGGCAGCCGCGCCGCATCGGTGGTCGGGGTGGCAAGGCGGATGAGGTGGAGGCCGTGGCGCGTCAGGTCGGGCACCAGTTCGGCGGCTTCTTCGGGCGGCAGGTCGACGACGATGGTGCCATCGAGCCCTGCTGCCCTGGCATCGGCGGCAAAGCGCGCGCAGCCATAGGCGAGGATCGGGTTGAAATAGCCCATCAGGATGATCGGCGTGGCGTTATCCTCGCGGCGGAATTCGGCGACCATCGCCAGCAGTTCGCGCAGCTTCATGCCGCCGCCGAGGCTGCGGATGTTGCCGAGCTGGATCGACGCGCCATCGGCCATCGGATCGGTGAACGGCATGCCGAGTTCGACGATATCGGCGCCATTGGTGACCAGCGCGCGCAGGATCGCGGCCGAGGTCACTAGGTCGGGGTCGCCGGCAGTGACGAAGGTGACGAGCGCGGCGCGGCCGTCGGCAGCACAGGCAGCGAAGCGGCTCGAAAGGCGATCGGTCACAGCGTCACCCCGAGCGCTTCCGCCACCGTGAAGATATCCTTGTCGCCGCGCCCGCACAGATTCATCACGACGAGTTGGTCCGCCGCCATCGTCGGTGCAATCCGCCGGATGGCGGCGAGCGCGTGCGCCGGCTCCAGCGCCGGGATGATGCCTTCGACGACGCAGAGTAGCTTGAAGGCTTCCAGCGCCTCGGCATCGGTCGCCGACTGGTATTCGACACGGCCGATGGCGTGCAGCCAGGCGTGTTCCGGGCCGATGCCGGGGTAATCGAGCCCCGCCGAAATGCTGTGCGCCTCGGTGATCTGGCCATCCTCGTCCTGCAGCAGCATGGTCTTGTTGCCGTGCAGCAC
>JBBQKM010000238.1:0-5066 GCA_038326915.1 Sphingomonadales bacterium | reverse complement strand
TCAGGTGCGCCCAAGCGAAGCGAGCGCTGTGCCGGGCTTCTCCGGGCCGCCCTTCGGGTGGTGTCAGGTAGCCAAATGGCGTCGTTGCTCAAGCTTGCCGGGGGCCGCAGGCCCGGCAGCGCTCGCGCGCCTAGCCATTTGACTTCCTGACGCCATGACGGGGCATGACATTTGTGAGTTCACGACCTAGACACGGGCGAAACCGGGGGAGCGCGATTTTGGCAGCAATTGGACTGGCGACGGACGATGTAATCCTCGATCCCAAGCGCGACCGGCTGGTCATCGCCGCGTCGTCGCTGGGCACCGTCTTCGAATGGTATGATTTTTTTGTCTACGGCATCCTGGCGGCGCTGCTCGGCAAATTGTTCTTCACCACCGGCAATCCCACCACCGAGCTGCTGTTCTCGCTGTTCGCCTTTGCCATCGGCTTTTTCTTCCGGCCGCTTGGCGCCGTGGTCTTCGGCTATTTCGGTGATCGCATCGGGCGCAAATACACCTTCCTCGTCACCATCACGCTGATGGGGCTCGCAACCGCGGCGATCGGCATGCTGCCGACCTTTGCCACTGCCGGCATCTGGGCGCCGGTGCTGCTGCTCGGGCTGCGTACCCTGCAGGGGCTGGCGTTGGGTGGCGAATATGGCGGGGCAGCGATCTATGTCGCCGAACACGCCCCAAAGGGCAAACGTGGCCAGTATACGAGCTGGATCCAGGCGTCGGTGGCGGGTGGTTTCCTGCTCAGCCTGATTGTCGTGCTCGGCACCCGCCATGCCATGTCGACCGATGATTTCAACGCCTGGGGCTGGCGCGTGCCGTTCCTGATCTCGTTGGTGATGCTGGCGATATCCTTGTACATGCGGCTGAAATTGTCGGAAAGCCCGGTTTTCCAGGCGATGAAGACTGCGGGCACGACATCGAAGAACCCGCTGCTCGACAGCTTGCGCCACAAGGGCAATCTGAAAACCGTGCTGGTCGCGCTGTTCGGCGTGTCGGCGGGGCTGACGGTCATTTATTACACCTCGCAGTTCGGCACGCTGTATTTCCTGCAGGGTACCGCGCGTGTGCCGGAGGAAACCGCGCTGCTCTACATGGCGTGCGGGGCGCTGCTGGCGGCGCCCTTTTACGTCGGTTTCGGCTGGCTGTCGGACAAGGTCGGGCGGAAAAAACTACTCCTGCTCGGCTATGGCCTGACCTTGGTGCTGATCTTCCCGCTGTTCCGCCTGATGGCCGATGGCGCCAACCCGGCGTTGGAAACCGCGACGCGGATGTCGCCGGTCACCATCGAACTGCCGGCCTGCGACTATAGCGTGTTCGTGAAGCCGGCGAGCGACTGCGCCAAGGCGCTGGATTTCCTGACCAAGCGCGGCATCAGCTATGCGAAGCAGCCGGCCGAAACGCTCGCCGTGGTGGTCGGCGGCACGCGGCTGACAGGGTTCGACAAGGATGGCTATACGGCGGCGCTGGTCGCGGCCGGCTATCCCGACAAGGCCGATCCGGCGGCGATGACCCATTGGAAGATCATCCTCGCCGTCGCCATCATGGTCGGCCTGTCGGCGATGACTTATGGGCAGGTCGCGGCGATCCTTGTCGAGTTGTTCCCGGCGCGTATCCGCTACACCTCGATGTCGATCCCCTATCACATCGGGACAGGCTATTTCGGCGGCTTTCTGCCGGTGATTTCGCAATACATCGTCGTCCAGACGGGCAACACCTATTCGGGTCTATGGTACACCTTCGGGGTGGTGGCGATGGCCTTTGTCGTCAGCGCCATCTGGCTACCGGAAACAAAGGATCGCGATATCACTGTTTAGGCATGGCTCCGATGCCGGAGCGGACGATCTCCGGGGCAAGGCGGCCATCGATGTTGCGCCACTGTCATGGGCGCGAGATTTCATCGAATTTGCGCTTGCGAGTCCGTCGGCTCGCCCGGATTATCCCGGGAGATTCGGTGGGAGACACGCCATGCCAGCGACCGGCGCAAGTTCGCAGCGTTCGACCGTAACCGGCAAATGGTACGATGTCCGGCTGCAGCAAAAGGACAATAGTTGCGCGGCGGCATGCATCCGCATGCTGTCGGAAAAGCTCAACGGCACCGATCCCGGCGAAGCCACGGTGCGCAGTTTCATTTCCGATGCCTATGGCCAGGGCTCGGCGCTCGGCAACGGTGGTGTCATCTATGAACCCGGCCGCGACATGATGCTCTATGCCACCGAACCGGCCAAGATGGTGACGGCGCTGAAGGGGCTGCGACCGTCGATCGAGGCGGCGTTCGTCGAGGACTTCAGCGGTTTTGCCGGGCTGAAGGGCAGTGCCAGTGTCAATGCCAAGCTGGCGCTGGTCAGCCCAAAGAACCCGATGATCATTGGCGTGTTCTGGGAAATGGGTGGCGCACATGTCATGCTCGGCTGCGATCGTGATGCCAGCAGCGGCCGCATCATCGTCGCCGATCCGCACTATGGCGTGAAATTCATCGAACCGAGCGGTCTGTACGAGCCGGCACTGGGCGCCAAAGCCACCGCGACGCTGGCGGTGTATCGGGCCTGACCCGTTCAAATGCCGGGTTGACGCTGCCGGTCGGGTCGTCATTGCTCGCTGCTGTGGCGCCTGGCGTCGTTTGATCGGTGATGGGGGCAGCATGGGGCCGTTGGCAGGCATCAGGATCGTCGATCTTTCACAGATCGTATCGGGGCCGATGGCCGCGACGATGCTCGCCGACCAGGGCGCCGATGTCATCAAGGTCGAAAGCCCCGGCGGTGACCCGGTGCGCGGGCTGGGCCCGGCCAAGGGCGATTTGTCGGCGATGTTCATCGCGGTCAACCGCGGCAAGCGCAGCCTGTCGATCGACATCAAGACCGATGGCGGCCGCGCCATCCTCGAACGGCTGATCGGCTGGGCCGATGTGCTGATCGACAATTTCCGCCCCGGCACGATGGAGCGGCTGGGTTTCGGCGCCGCGCGTTGTGCCGAAATCAACCCGCGGCTGATCTTTGCCTCGATCACCGGTTTCGGCCAGGACGGGCCGTACCGCAATATCCGCGTCTATGATCCCGTCGTCCAGGCGGTCAGCGGCATTGCGTCGACGCAGGTTGATGGCGACGGCCGGCCGCAACTGGTGCGCACGCTGGTCGCCGACAAGGTCACGGCGCTGACGATGGCGCAGGCGATCACCGCGGCGCTGTTCCACCGCGAACGCACCGGCGAGGCGCAGCGCGTCGATGTCGCGATGCTCGATGCCGCGCTGGCGTTCAACTGGCCGGAAGGGATGTACAACCACAGTTTCCTCGACGATGCGCCGCCACCGTCGCCCGAATATGGCGCGCTGACCCGGCTGTGGCCCTGCGCCGATGGCCAGGTGGCGATCGGCATGATGCAGACGGTCGAATTCGTCGCGCTGATGAATTCGCTCGGCCTTGCCCATCTTGCCGCCGACACCCGGCTGCACAGCGTCGGCGGCCGGATGAAATTGCAAAAGCAATGGGCGCCGGAAGTCGCGATGGCGGTGGCGGCGCGGACGCAGGATGAATTGATGGCCGGCTTCATCCGCGAAGGCGCTGTCGGCGGCCGGGTCAATGATTGCGGCAATGTTGCCGATGATCCGCAGGTGCAGTTCAACGAAATCATCGTCGAGATTCCGCATGGCGACGCCGGCCGGGTGCGCGGCGCGCGGCCGCCGGCGCGTTTTGCCCGCAGCACCGCCACTGTCGCCGGGCCGGCACCGCACCTTGGCGAACACGGGCGGCAGGTGCTTGCCAGCCTGGGCTATGATGACGCAGCGATTGCGGCCTTTGCCGCCGGCGGGGCGCTGTTCGGCTGAGTTATCCCCAACATACCACCGGATAGTTTCGATTCCGACTCTAGGCGCGGCGGGTCGGTGCCGTCATAGTCAGGGCCGGTGATTGATGCGGCGGTTCCGGCTTCCCATATGCCGGTTCTGTTGAAGGCCGGCTTGCCTGACTGGGGGGCCGGAGTGGAGTATAGACATGACGATTGAAACCCAGACCCTGCCAGTGCTGCCGCTGCGCGACATCGTCGTGTTTCCGCAGATGATCGTGCCGCTGTTCGTCGGCCGCGACAAATCGGTTAGTGCGCTCGAAGCCGCCATGCAGGGTGACAAGACGGTTTTCCTGCTGTCGCAGAAAAACCCCGGTGACGAAGATCCCGGCGCCGACGACCTGTATGATGTCGGCACCGTCGCCACGGTTTTGCAGCTGTTGAAGCTGCCCGATGGCACCGTGAAGGTGCTTGTCGAGGGCCAGACCCGCGGCGCGCTGGAGTCGCTGGCAGCCACTGGCGAGTATCTGGAGGCGGTGGTCAGCGCGCGCGCCGACGCCGAAACCGATCCGGTGCAGGTCGAGGCGCTGCTGCGTTCGGCCGCCAAGCAGTTTGAAGCCTATGTCAAACTGAACCGCAAGACGGCGCCCGAAATCGCCGTGCAGATCGGCCAGATCGAGGATGCCGGCCGCTTTGCCGACACCGTCGCTGCCAATCTGGGGCTGAAGATCGCCGACAAGCAGGCGCTGCTCGCCGAGCCTGATGTGACGAAGCGGCTCGAAAAGGTTTTCGCCCATATGGAAGGCGAAATGGGTGTACTTCAGGTCGAAAAGAAGATCCGTAACCGCGTCAAGCGGCAGATGGAGAAGACCCAGCGCGAATATTACCTCAACGAGCAGATGAAGGCGATCCAGCGCGAGCTCGGCGAAGGCGACGAGGCCAAGGACGAAGCCACCGAGTTCGAGGAAAAGATCGCCAAGGCCAAACTGCCCAAGGAAGCCCGTGACAAGGCGATTTCAGAGCTGAAGAAATTCAAGGCGATGGCGCCGCAATCGGCGGAAGCCACTGTCGTGCGCAACTATCTCGATGTCATGCTCGGGCTGCCGTGGGGCAAGAAGTCCAAGGTCAAGCGTGATATCGTGGCGGCGCAAAAGGTGCTCGATGACGATCATTATGGCCTTGAAAAGGTCAAGGACCGGATCATCGAATATCTCGCCGTGCAGGCGCGGACGTCGAAGCTGAAGGGGCCGATCCTGTGCCTCGTCGGCCCGCCAGGTGTCGGCAAGACCTCGCTCGGC
>JBBQKM010000237.1:0-5085 GCA_038326915.1 Sphingomonadales bacterium | reverse complement strand
CGCAGCCACGATCAACCCTTTCTCAAACGGTCTCTAAGGCATATTTCGGAAGATTCGGGTATACAAACTTTCGACAGGACTTTTTCCGAGAGCTGGGCAGGAATGCGCAACCAACTGTCACAAGTCTCGATCAGATCGTAGATACCCGTAATTCAATCGCGCACGGTGATCCCGCAGCGACCAAAACTCCAGCAGAGCTAGGAGAAATGATTGAAACGGCTAAGCTCTTTTGTCGGACCTCAGATACTGTTTTCGCCAGATGGTCATACAAAAACCTTTGCTGCATCAGGTAAGATAGGGAACAATGACATCGCGATCGTTACACCATTCTGACGACGGCGTGGCGTTGTGGAGACGAGATGCCGTATTCGACAGGTGCGGGCCCGTCATGTTTGATCTTGACAAAAAATCCATATAGGTTATATTCTGCCCTATGGATACACAGCCCGATACCACCCCCGCCGCCCTCGCCCGCATCCACGCCCCCAGTCGTCAGCGCGAGGACGGGTGGACGCCCAAGGTGATGGAGACGTTCATCACCCACCTCATCGAAACCGGCAGCGTGCGCAAGGCGGCGCGGCTGTCGGGGCGGCATGTCACCACCGCCTATCGGCTGCGTGCGAAGGAGCCGGCCTTTGCCGCGGCCTGGGATGCGGCGCGGCGCATGGCCTATGCGCGGTTGCGCGACGAGGCGATGGAGCGGGCGATCGACGGCACGATGCACCAGGTCTGGCATGCCGGGCAGTTTGCCGGCACGAAGCGCGTCTACAGCGACCGGCTGCTGATGAACCTGCTCAACCATCTGAAGCACGAGGATGCGCCGCGCGCCACGCGGCCGCGCAGCGTCGATGAAATCGAGGACCGGCGCAGCGACACCATCGGCGATCGCATGGCCGCGCTGGCGCTGCTGCCCCCGCCGAAATCGCAGACTCCGTCACCGCGTGCGCCGCGCCCGCCGCGGCTGCGCCCGGCGCATGGCCGCATCGTGATCGATGCCGCCAATGGTGTAGCCTTAGTGTAGCCTTAGGCGTGACGGCGTTGTTTTTGCAGGGATAATGCACCCCTGGAATCCGTCATCCCGGGCTTGAGGGCGCGGATCCAGCGTCGTCCCGTTTCCGCGTGTCGCAACCCCGGCACGATGGATCCCGGGTCAAGCCCGGGATGACGGGCCGGAGGGCGCGGACACCCTCACCCGCCGCGCTGGCGCGCGAGTCGCCTCTCCCCTCGCGGGCGAGGGGGGTTAGCGCCGTGCGGCGAAAAAGTCCTTCAGCAGCGCCGCCGCCTCGGCCTCCCCCACGCCGGCGATCACTTGCGGCACATGGTGGCTTTGGGGGTGGTTGAAGATGCGCGGGCCGTGGTCGACGCCGCCCGATTTGGGGTCCGGCGCGCCATAGACGAGCGTTGCGATGCGCGCCTGCGATATGGCGGCGGCGCACATCGGGCAGGGTTCCAGCGTCACGTGGAGGATATGGCCGGGCAGGCGCGGGCTGGCGAGGGTCGCGCAGGCGGCGCGGATGGCGAGCATTTCGGCATGGGCGCTGGGATCGTTGAGCTCCAGCGTGCGGTTGCCGGCGGCGGCGACTTCGCGGCCATCGGGCGCGGTGATCACGGCGCCGACCGGCACTTCCCCCCGCAACGCGGCAGCGCGCGCCTGGTCAAGGGCGCGCGCCATCTGGGCAGAGGCAGGGAAGGGCGGCACGCCTCGCGCTTAGGCGAAGTGCGCCGCCCTGCCCAGTCGCCTTACTTGTCTTTCTTGTTGGGGTCGTCGGCGCGTTCCATGCTGATCGTCGGCACCGAAACGGTCGATTCCTTGGTGCCGACGTCGATCGTCGGCGTCTTCACCGTCTCCTCGGACGAACCGACGGCGATCTTGGCGGTGTCGACATCGAAGGTCGGAACCTGGCCGCCGGTGGTTTCCAGCTTGACGGTCGGCGCCGAGCCTTCGCGCGTCTGGTCGATGTTGATGAAGCCGAAGGCAAAGGCCGCAACGACGAGCGCGACGATGATGACCAGCGCGATCAGCCAGCCGCCGCCGCCCGAACGGCGGGTTTCGATGACACGGCCATCACGGGTAGTTTCGATATCGGACATTGTTACGCTCCTGTTGTTGTGACGGCGAAACGCCGGGGCTTCGCCGATAGTTCCCTGGCTGCTAGGAATGGGGAAACAAGCCCGCGCGCGACGGGCCCACCGATCGGGGAGTTTCATGACCGACACCATCCATCCCGTGCCCGCCGCCGCCGCCGCCAACACGCTGACGACGATAGAGCAATATCAGGCGCGCCACGCGCAAAGCCTCGCCGATCCCGATGGTTTCTGGCGTGGGGAGATTGCCCGGCTCGACTGGCTGCGCGCGCCGACGGTGATGGGCAACTGGAGCTGGGATCCGGTGCGCATTCGCTGGTTCGAAGACGGCGTGCTCAATGCCTCGGCGAACTGCCTCGATCGGCATCCGGCCGACCGGGTGGCGATCGTCTGGGAAGCCGACGACCCGGCGGTGCCCAGCCGCAGCGTCACCTATGGCGAGCTGCTCGCCGAAACCTGCCGCATGGCCAATGCGCTGGTGGCGCTGGGTGTGGAGAAGGGCGATCGCGTCACCATCTACATGCCGATGATCCCCGAGGCGGCGGTGGCGATGCTCGCCTGTGCGCGCATCGGCGCGGTGCATTCGGTGGTCTTTGGCGGCTTTTCCCCCGATGCCATCGCCGGGCGATTGCAGGACGCCGAAAGCCGCTTTGTCATCACCGCCGATGAAGGCCGGCGCGGCGGCCGGGTGTTTCCGCTGAAAGGCGCGGTCGACAAGGCGCTGGAACTTGCGGAAGGCGTCGAGGCCGTGCTCGTCGTCCGCCACACCGGCGGCACCGTGGCGATGCATCCGGAGCGTGACCATTGGTGGCACGAACTGCGCACCCAGGTGCCGCTGACCTGCACGCCGGAACCGATGGGGGCGGAGGACCCGCTGTTCATCCTCTATACCAGCGGATCGACCGGCAAGCCCAAGGGGGTGCTCCACACCACCGGCGGCTATCTGCTGTGGGCGAACCTGACGTTCGAGACGGTGTTCGATTATCGGCCGGGGGAGCTGTTCTGGTGCACCGCCGATGTCGGCTGGGTGACCGGGCACAGCTATATCGTCTATGGCCCGCTGTCGGCCGGCGCCACGGTGCTGATGTTCGAAGGCATCCCGAGCTTTCCGGCGACCGACCGCTTCTGGGCGGTGATTGCCAAACACAAGGTCAACATTTTCTACACCGCGCCGACCGCACTGCGCGCCGTGATGCGCGACGGCGACGGCCCGGTTGAAAAGCATGACCTGTCGTCGCTGCGGCTGCTCGGCACGGTCGGCGAACCGATCAATCCCGAGGCGTGGAACTGGTATCACCGCGTCGTCGGCAAGGGTGCGCTGCCGATCGTCGACACCTGGTGGCAGACGGAGACGGGCGGCGCGCTGATCACGCCGCTGCCCGGAGCGACGCCATTGAAGCCCGGGTCGGCGACCCTGCCATTCTATGGCATCGAGCCGGCGCTGGTCGATGCGGAGGGCGCGACGATCGTGCGGCCCGAAGGCGAATCGGTGTCGGGCAACCTCGTGCTGCTGCGCTCATGGCCCGGCCAGGCGCGGACGGTCTATGGCGACCATGATCGCTTCACCCAGACCTATTTCACCACCTACAAAGGCAAATATTTCACCGGCGACGGCGCCCGCCAGGATGAAGACGGCTATTGGTGGATCACCGGCCGGGTCGATGATGTCATCAATGTCTCGGGGCACAGGATGGGCACCGCCGAGGTCGAATCGGCGCTGGTCGCCCATCCCGATGTCGCCGAAGCGGCGGTCGTCGGCTATCCGCACGACATCAAGGGGCAGGGCATCTATGCCTATGTGACGCTGAATGCCGGGGTCGAAAGCAGCGACAAATTGCTCACCGAGCTGAGATTCTGCGTGCGCGAACATATCGGCGCGATCGCCATCCCCGATCACCTCCACCTGACGCCGGGGCTGCCCAAGACGCGCAGCGGCAAGATCATGCGGCGCATCCTGCGCAAGATCGCCGAAAATGATTTCGCCAATCTCGGCGACACTTCGACGCTCGCCGACCCGTCGGTGGTCGATGCGCTGGTGGCGGGCAGGCTCAACCGCTGAGCCGGTAGGGATCATCACCTAGCGACAATATTTCAGTTGACGTATTGCGATTGCGTCGCAAGAACACAGCGATTGATAATCAGTCGCAGGTTCAGATGCGTTCCCAGTTGCGCTCCGTCGTCTTCCTCCTCGCCACCGCAGCCCTGCCGGGAATGGCGCTGGCGGCCGCCGCCGATGCCGATGATGCCGCCGGGCTGATCACTGTCACCGCACCGCGTGACCAGGGCTATGTCGTCCGCAACACCAGCACGGCAACGCGCACCGACACGCCGCTGCTCGATGTCCCGCAAAGCATCGACGTGCTGACCCGTGACCGGCTCGACGACCAGGCGCTGCTGTCGGTCGGCGACGCGCTGCGCTATGTGCCCGGCGCGCTCAACGGCCAGGGTGAGGGCAATCGTGACCAGCCGACCCTGCGCGGCAACAGCTCGACATCGGCGTTCTTCGTCGATGGCATGCGCGACGACGTCCAATATTACCGCGATTTCTACAACACCGAACGGCTCGAGGTGCTGAAGGGCCCCAACGCGATGATCTTCGGCCGCGGCGGCGGCGGCGGCGTCATCAACCGCGTGTCGAAAACCCCGCAGGCCGATGCCTTCGCCGGCGCCGATGCGTCGGTCGACACCTTCGGCGCATGGCGGATCGGCGCCGATCTCAATGCGCCGCTGGCCGGTGGCATCAACGCGCGGCTGGCGGCGGTCTATGAAGACGGCGCCAACCATCGCCAGCTCTATGATCTCGAACGCTGGGCGGTGAACCCGACCATCGGCGTCGATCTCGGCGGCAAGGGCAATCTGGTCCTGGGCTATGAACATGTCAGCGACCGCCGCGTCACCGATCGCGGCGTGGCGGGGCGCGCCGGCCGGCCGGTGCTGAGCTGTAGCGGCACAATCATCGGCGCTGCCGCCATCAACCACACCCGCAGAAACACCGAAAAA
>JBBQKM010000236.1:0-5106 GCA_038326915.1 Sphingomonadales bacterium | reverse complement strand
TGAAGATCTTCGGGATCCCCATTTCCCATTGTGCCTTGCGGGCATCGGTGCTGGCCTGGTGCTGGCCGCCGCCCAATGTCAGCGCGCGCAGCCGCGCCGAGGCCAGCACGGCGCCGGCGAGCATGATGACGGCCATCGGATAGGCATAGAACATCGATGCCGTGGCCAGCGCGCCGGGATCGCGCTTGCGCTGGCGATTGACGACGAAGAATGCATAGACGACCAGCGACATCAACAGGCCGATCATCCCCGACCGGGCATTGGTCAGGAACATGTTGGCAGCCACCGCAAACGCCCCGGCGATCAGCATGACCTTGTAGGAGAACACCTTTTCGCGAACGATGAAATGCAGCACCAGCGGCATCAGCATCGCCAGATATTCGGCATAATACAGGCTGACGCCCATCGTGCCGCGCACGCGATAGACATCGGTGCCGGCGCGCGCCTGCGACTGGGTGAAGGTTTCGAGCAGCGCCGGATCGATCTGCAGGAAACCCGGCAGATGATCCATCCAGATCACCCGCTGGATCGACGCCTCGTACAGCCCGGCGACCGACACGATCAGCACGCCGACGACCAGCAGCTGCGCCAGCCGGAACACAAGCCCGGGCCGCGTCGCCAGATAGGTGGCGAGGACGAACATCATCGTCCAGAACACCTGGTTGTTGATGAACTTGTTCAACGAAAAGATCAGCGTGGCGCTGAACGGAATCGAGATCGCGGTCAGCGCGACATAGGCCCAGAACAGTTTCTTGGTGATCGGCGATGCCGACATGGCGTTGCTGATGCCGCTGCGGAATTCGGCCGATTTGGCAAGATTGAACAGGAACACCGCCACCATCATGCCCATGCAGATGCGCGCCGGCGTCACCCACGGCACGCCCGGCACGTCGATGGCAATGTAGAAGGGCCAGACGAGGTTGAGAAAGGCATAGGCGACCAGCAGCTTGGCCATGGTGTTGCCATAGACGCCGCCGACGTCGGGCAGCATCCACAGGATCAGCGCCATCATGATCAGGATCGGCACCGCCGGCACGACGAGCAGCTGCATCGGCAGTACGCTGCACAACAGGCCGTAGAAGGCGGCGAGCATGATCAGCCCGGAAACACGGAAAAACCGCCCGAAAAGGCCGGGGTCGCGCCGCCGTTCATAGGGTTTCAGGATGAAGGTGCCAGCCACCGGGTCGCCTTCGCCACTTGCGGTTGCGCTGGCGCCCACCGGCCAGCCATGCGGTGATATACGGCGGCACGCCCCCGAATTCAAAGCTCTTTTGCGTTGCAACAGTGTGAACGGCCGCGCTGCTGCCGGCGCTTGACAGCATCGCCCGCCATGCTGGCAATGGCGCGATGGCCGGCCTTCCCTATTCCTCCGCTCTCATCCTTGGCGTCGACGATCATGTCGGCGCCTATCTGGCGCGGCTGCTCGATGCCCGCGGCGTGCGCGTGTCGGGCGTCGCCAGCGGCCGTGATGGCCTCCCCGATGCCATCGGCGGGCTGGGTATCGGCGATGCCGTGACGATGCTCGACGCCGATGCCGCGATTGCGGCGGCCGGCGCCGGCACACCGGACGTCATCTTTGCCATCGCCGGCGCCGGCGATGGCAACGCCGCAATCATCGATGCCGCCGCAGCCGGGGTGCGGCTGGCGCATGTCGTCGATATCGACCGACTGCGCCACGATTCCACAGCCATGGCCGGCGCCCGCCGCATCGCCGATTTGCGCCAGACGCAGCAACGCCTCGCCTTCAACGCCATCCTCCACCCGCATGATTCGCGCTTTGGACCGCGCGACAGCCTGCCGGCGCGCATCACCGGCGCGGCGCTTCGCGCGAGCAATGACGCGGCGACACCGCTGGAACTGATCGAAACCGGCCCGCGCGACTGGGGCTGGACTCCCGAATATGTCGATGCCGTGCTGCGCCTCGCCGCGCTGCCGGTGCTGCGCGATGCCGCCGTTGCCAGCGGCCATGCGCTGACCACCGCCGAATTTGCCGATCACGCCTTTGCGCATTTCGGCAAGGCCGCCGCCGACCATGTCACCATCCTGCCCGGCGCGGCGGTTCCCGACACCACCACGACCACTGCCGCCGCCGCGTTGAAGGCCGCAACCGGCTGGTCGGCGAGCACCCATGGCCGCGATCTTGTCCGCGCGCTCAGCGAAGGTGCTGCCAGCCGCGCCTGAACGGCAGCCGATAATGGACGGCAGGCGATAATGGACCGGGCCGGCGCTTTGTGCGAGGGCCGGGGCGAGCCATGACCCAGCCGCGCATCTCCATCGTCACGCTGTCGTTCAACCAGGCGCGGTTCCTGCCGGCGGCGCTCGCTTCGGTGCAGGACCAGGGCTACCCCGATCTCGATCATGTCGTCGTCGATCCCGGCTCCAGCGACGCCAGCCGCGCCATCATCGAAGCGCTCGGCGACCGCGTGACGCCGATCTTCGAACCCGATTCCGGCCCTGCCGATGGCCTCAACAAGGGCTTTGCCGCCGCCAGCGGCGACATCCTCGGCTATGTCAACGCCGATGACCGGCTGTTGCCGGGCGCGCTCGCCGCCGTGGCGCGGGCCTTTGCTGCCGACCCCGGCATTGGCGCGATCTGTGGCAATGGCGTCCTGGTCGATGCCGACGACACTATCCTCCGGCCGATCCGCACCAGCCGCGTCAGCCGCGCCGACATCGGCGCCGGCGCCATGACATTCGTGCAGCAGGGGCATTTCTTCCGGCGCGCGGCGCTGGCGGCGGCAGGCGGCTTCAACCCTGCCAATCGTACCTGCTGGGACTATGAACTGCTCGTAGACATGCTGTGCGCCGGGGTGCGGATCGCCAATGTCCCCGACGCGCTGGGGGCGTTCCGGCTTTACGGCGAAAGCATCACCGGAAGCGGCCGCCTTGCCGAAGCCAATGCCCGCGATCTGCTGCGCATCCGTGAAAAGGCGCTGGGCCGGCCGCTCGCGGCCCGCGACCGCCTGCTGGCACCGCTGCGGCTGCTGGCGCGGCGGCTGGCGAGCCCCGGCGCCACGCTCGATGGCATCAAGGCGCGACTGCGCTGATGCATATTGTCCAGACCATCGCCAGCATCGCCGAACGCAGCGGCGGCCCGGCGCGCACCCTGCGCGACCTGTGCGAGGCGCTCGCCCGCGCTGGCGCGCGGGTGACCTTGGTCGCCGGCCATGATCCGGACCGTGACGGCGCGTTGCTCCGCCCCGATCCGGCGCTGGCCGCGACGATCCTGGTGCCTGGCCGCCTGCCCGATTTCACCGCGGCGATCCGGTCGCTCGACGCCGATATCATCCACGACAACGGCATCTGGAGCCCCGCCAACATCGCCGCCGGCCGCGCCGCCCGCCGCCTCGGCCTGCCGCTGTTGTTGACCCCGCACGGCATGCTCGAGCCCTGGGCGCTGGCCTGGCACCGCCGCCGCAAGCAACTCGCCTGGACGCTTTACCAGCGCCGGCTGCTCGCACAGGCGCGGCTGCTGATTGCCACCGCGCCGGCGGAGGCCGCCGCCATCGCCGCGCTGCTGCCCGGCAAGCCCGTGGCGATGATTGCCAATGGCGTCGCCTGCCCGCCGCTGCCCGACCGATCGGGCGGCGACGCGGCACCGGCGCGCACCATGCTCAGCCTGTCGCGCCTCCATCCCAAGAAAAACCTGCCCGGGCTGATCGCGGCCTGGGCCATGCTCGCCGCCGATCCGGACTTTGCCGCCTGGACGCTGCACATCGCCGGCCCCGACGAGGGCGGCCACCGCGCCGAGCTTGCCGCGCTGATCGCCCGGCGCGGGCTGGGCGACCGTATCACCCTTTCCGGAGCGGTCGCCGAAGCCAACAAGCCGGCGCTGTTCGCCGCTGCCGACCTGTTCGTGCTGCCGAGCTTCAGCGAAAATTTCGGCATCGTCGTCGCCGAGGCACTTGCCGCCGGCGTGCCTGTTGTCGCCACCACGGGGACACCATGGCAAAGCCTGGTCGACGAACGTTGCGGCTGGCAATGCGGCACCGATGCCGCCAGCCTGGCCGCGACGCTGGCGACGGCCATGCGGCTGGGTCCCGGCGAACGGCGCGCCATGGGGGCGCGCAGCCATGCGCTTGTGCAACGCGATTTCGCCTGGGACCATATCGCCGGCCAGATGCTCGACAGCTATCGCCGGGTCATGCAGGGTGGCACGAAACCGGATCCTGTCCATGCCTGACCCTGCCGCCGCCGACCGCGGCTATCGCGACATCACGGTAGATGCCCGCAACCGCGCCGGGCGCTGGCTGTGGGGGGTCGTCTATGTCCTGCTCTACCGCCCCAGCCCGCGGCTCGCGCATGGCTGGCGGTGCCTGCTGCTGCGGCTGTTCGGGGCGCGCATCGGCGCCGGTGTCCACCCCTATCCGCGCGCCTCGGTCTGGGCGCCGTGGAACCTGGTCATGGCCGATGGCAGCTCGATCGACGATCATGTCGTCGTCTACAATGTCGCGCCGGTGCATTTCGGTCGCAACGCCGGGGTCAGCCAATACAGCTATCTGTGCACCGCCAGCCGTGATTTCGATCGCCCGGGGCGGCCGGTGATCGGCGCCCCGATCCACATCGGCGACGACGCCTGGGTGGCGGTGCGCTGCTATATCGGCCCCGGCGTCCACATCGGCGCGCGCGCCGTCGTCGGCGCGGCCTCGACCATCACCCGCGATGTCGCCGCCGGCAGCGTCGTCGCCGGGTCGCCACCCCGGACATTGCGGATGCGGCCCCCCGGCTGATGACGCTGACCGTGATCATCCCGGTGCTGGACGAGGCCGTCCATATCGAACGCTGCCTTGCCAGCATCGGGACCCTGGCAGCGCGCGTGCTCGTCATCGACGCCGGATCGATCGACGGCACGCAGGAGATCGCGCGGCGCATGGGGGCCGAGGTGCTGCACCACGCCTGGAGCAGCGACGCCCGCCAGATCAACTGGGCGATCGACACCGCCGCGATCACCACCGAATGGACGTTCCTGCTCCACGCCGACGAGATCATCCTGCCCGGGCTGGCGGCGCGACTGGCGGGCCTCGACGCGCTGCCGACGGCGCCGCTGGGCTTCACCGTCGTCCGCCGCCTGCACTTCCTCGGCCGCTGGCTGCGCCGCGGCGGCCT
>JBBQKM010000235.1:0-5117 GCA_038326915.1 Sphingomonadales bacterium | reverse complement strand
CACTGGCCAATCGCCCGGTTTAACCAGGTTCCTGACCAGCTTCGTATTTCGAGGTCGGCTCCGATTCTCACAGGGAGAACGGCGTCGGCGACGGGGGCGGCTTATGGGCCGATCGAAATTCCCCGTCAACAACTTTCTTTCGGCTTCTTCCGGATAACCCGGAGGATCGAAAGCACCGGCACCGCGACAGTCGATCAACCCCTTGAAGTAAGGGGCGATTGATCCGCCGCTGTTGGGTGGCTGGCGAAGCACCGAAGTGCTCGTCGGCCGGTGATGGCTATCTATGAGCCGACCCTTTCCAGCGCAACCCTTAATTTGGTCCTCATGACGTTTTTTTGACTTCTCCTAGGGGAATGCCCCCTCAAGCAGTGGGATTTCAGCCTCGAAATGCCGCTCACTGAGGCCCATGGCGGCTCGAATCGCGCCGAATTCGGCAGAATCAGCTGGCGATATAGTCCTTCATGGCCTTGGCCTCCGATTCGGCCTCCTCGATTCTCGCCTTCACCAGATCACCGATCGACACCAGGCCGAGGATCCGGCCATCGGCCACGACCGGCAGGTGCCGGAATCGCCGATCGGTCATCGTCTCCATGGCTTCGGCCACCGTCACATGCGGCGGGGCAGTCACCACGGGGGATGACATGATCTCGGCCGCGCGGGCATCGAGAATGGCGCCGCGATGGGTGTGCAGCCCGGCGCAGATGTCGCGTTCACTCACCAGACCGACGATGACATCATCGGCCATCACCAGCACGGCGCCGATGCGATTGGTGTAAAGCAGCTCGGCAATGGCACTGACGCTGGTATCAGGCGTTACCGAAACCAGCGGCTTCTTGCCGGTCAGGATCGATCCAATCATGACGATCTCCCCAATGACGTTCTATGCAACGGCGTCTCGTGCGCCGATGGGATGGAGCATCGCGCGATTCGCCCCGGAAGGCAAAGCATGAACACACCGCCCGTCTCGCCCCAGCGCCCGGCCGCCGATCACTGGAAACGCTTTCGCCGGCTGATGGCGTTGATGACTGTCATTGCGTTGCTCACCATTGGCATTGCGGTTTGGCAGATGCGTGCCGATGGCGTGCCGTTCCACCTGCATTTCATGATCGCGATGGGCGGCGGCATCTTCATCGCGCTGCTGCTGGCCGGCGCGCTGATGGGCCTGGCATTCGTGTCGAATCGGTCAGGCCATGACGAATCGATCAGCGATATCGACGAATAAGGGCGGAGCCACCGGCCCCGCCCTCACATTCTCGACCATCAGGACGCGCCGGGTATCACTCCTCGCCGGCGGTCTCGACAATCTTGCGCGGCCGGCCGCGACGCCGCGGTGCCGTTGCTTCGGGCGCTTCGGCTGCTTTGGACACCGGGGGCGCTTCGAACAACACGGGCTCGGCCGCCGCAACGACAGGCTCCCGGCGCGGCGCACGCGGGGCGCGTTCGGCGCGTTCGCCATCGCCGCCACGCGGCATCCGCAACGTCGCCGGGCCCGGCAGACCGGGAATCGGGCCTTCATCGATCGCGGCCGGTTCCGCGGCGCGCACCGGATCGGGCCGGCGTTCCGCCCTTTCGCGCGGGCGTTCGTTGCTGTCGCGGCTGCGATTCGGGCTGTTGCCGTTCCAGTTCTGGCGATCACGATTGCCTTCGCCATCACGGCGCGGCTCGCGCTGGCCGGGTTCGCGCGCTACGCTATCACGATTGGCATCGCGCTGGTTGTTGTCGCGCTGATTGTTGTCGCGCTGACTGCTATCCCGCTGGGCATTTTCGCGGCTGCGATCGTTGCGATCACGGTCGTTGCGGTTCTGGCCGTCGCGCTGGCCGCCCTGATTTCCGCCCTGGCCGCGATCGTCGCGCCAGTTGCCGCGATTGTCGTCGCGCTGTTCGTCACGGTCATCACGGGCTTCGCTGCGATCGCCGTCCTGGTCCTCGTCGTCACCGCCATCGCTGTCATCGCCGTTACCGGCATAACCGCTGCTGTCGTCATCAAAGAACTCGCGGCCGCGCTGGCGCGCGTTGTCCGGCTGCTTGTCGCGATAATCACCGAGCACGCGGTAATAATGATCGGCATATTGCAGATAATATTCCGCGGTCACGCGATCGCCGGCCTGTTGGGCGTCGCGCGCCAGGGCGCGATATTTCTCCAGCAGCTGGCTGGCGTTGCCGCGCTGGCGGTTGTCGAGCCGGTTGCCGTAATTGTTGCCGCCACCCATCTGCTGAGGACGCGGACCGTTGCCGCCGCGGCGCCGCCGATTCTGATTGTTCCTGATCAACTTCGCGTCCCCGTATCCACGGACGGCGTTAGCCGTGATTCTGGCAAGGTTCGACCCTGTTTTCGGGCGGTTCCCGTCGGCGCATCGCGATGATGGGCCAGGGAAAAAACACGACCGAAGCTGCAATGTCGAAGGGTGGAGGATTTTTATCTACGCCACCTGCTCCCGTCCCTAGACGGCTTTGCGAGGCCTTCCAAGCGAAAAAGCAGATCGCCACGTCAGCGCTGCAGTTCGACCAGCTCGTACCAGGTCTGCATATAGCCGCCGACACCGCCGCAAACGAAGATCGCATCGTCATCGGCGGTCACCCAAATGTCATAGGGCGGATGTTGGGTGCCGCCCATCGCCGCTTCGTCGACAAATCGGAAGTGGCGGCACTGGAACCGGCCGGCGGCGACCGTCATGTCCGCTTCACCGACATATTCGAGGTGGATGTCGACGCGCGCCAGCAGCGGCGGCGTGGCGCCGCGATGGTCCGGTGACGGCAGCAGCACGGTGATCAGCCGGCGGTGCGGGCCGGCGCCGACATCCATGCAGCGGGTCAGATAGCCGTCGCCGACGATGGGGTGGGTGCCGAAACCGACCATGCCGACGGGGATCGGCATGCGCTGCGACACGCGACCGATCGTGGGGCCATGGGATTCGCATTCCGCAACGCCGGCATCATGGTCGAAGCGGACCCAGCCCGAACCCAGAAAAGCATCATCGAGGCTTAGGCGGACATGGCAATCCATCGGCCGGCCGGCGGCATCGAGCGAATAGAGAATATCGCGCATCACCGTCGGCGCCGGCTCCTCGATCTCGCAGTGCGCGCGAATGGAGACAGCGCCGTCGGCGTGGTGGGTGAATGCGAAATCCTCGCGACCGCGCTCCTGGTCGAAGCGGTCGGGCTTTTTCGACGTGTAGCGGATCCGCCCGGTAATGCGCCGATGCGGCATTGCAGCCATCAGCGCGTCACCTTCGGCGCCATCCCCGCCATGATATCGTATAGCTGCACCGGGTTCTCGCGCGGGAATTTCAGCAGCTGCATTTCCGGCGCACCCGGTCGCCCGACCGGAATTTCCGGGGTGTCGGTCGCCAGCGCGTCGATGATCTGGGTTGCGGCCTCATCGGTGCTGATGCCGGCGTTGACCGGATCATCGGTGGGGCCGTTGATCTGGCCGTCGCCGGTAAGCGCATTGGCGGCGATCTGGGTGGCGACGAAGCCCGGTGTCACGACATGCACGGTAACGCCATATTGCGCGATTTCGGCGCGCAATGCGTCCGAATAGCCGACCAGTGCGTGCTTGGCGGCGCTGTAGCCCGTGCGCAGCGGCGATCCGACCTTGCCGGCAACCGAGGCGATATTGACGATCGCCCCCGCCTTGCGCGCCACCATCGCCGGCAGCACCAGCTGCGTCAGGCGCAGCGGCGCAAAGAAATCCACCTCCATGACACGGCGATAGACATCGAAATCGGTGTCGAGCGCGAGGCTACGCTGCGAAATACCGGCGTTGTTGACCAGGATGTCGATGCCGCCGGTGCGGCGCTGCGCTTCGGCGACGATATCGGGCAGCGCCTCAAGGTCGGTGGCTTCGAACGGCAGCAACGTCACTTCGGCCTGGCAGCGCCCCGCAATGTCCTGCAGTGCATCGAGCCGGCGGCCCGACAGCACCAGCCGCGCGCCGGCACGCGCAAAGCCGGTGGCGAGGCCGGCGCCGATCCCCGACGAGGCGCCGGTGATCCAGACCGTCTTGCCGGTGAAATCCATACGCTTGTCCCTTGTCTAGCTTCGTTCGGTCATCGCCGCGATGGCACCCTGCGCCGACATCACGTCGAACAGCCGGTCGGGATCGACCATTTTCAGCTTCAGCGCCTCGGCGATCGCGCCGCGCGCCACCGGGATTTCGCGTTTGCCTGCCGCAAGGCCGTCGAAAATGATCGTCACCGCTTCCGCCGGCGTCAGCCCCGATTCGACATCATCGTCGGACTTGCCGCGCACGCTGCCGTCACCGGCGAGGGCGTTGATCGCAATATGGGTCTTCACATAGCCCGGGGTGATGACGGTCACCTTCAACCCAGCATGTTCATTTTCGGCGCGCAGCGCGTCGGCATAGCCGATCAGCGCGTGTTTCGCCGCCGAATAGCCGGTGCGCAACACGCCGCCGATCTTGCCGGCGATCGAGGCCATCATGATCACATGCCCACCGCGCCGGGCCAGCATCGCGGGCAGCACCAGTTGCGTCAGCCGCAACGGTGCGAAGAAATCGACCTCCATGATGCGGCGATAGACGTCGAAATCGGTGTCCTTGCCCAGGCTGCGCTGGGCGATGCCGGCGTTGTTGACGAGGATGTCAATCTGGCCGTGCCATGCCTCGGCCGTGGCGACGATGCCCGGCAGGGCGTCGAGATCGGTGACATCGAACGGCAGCTCCAGCGTATCGCCGCGGCAGGCGCGCGCGACATTGGCCAGCGCCTCGACCCGGCGGCCGGACAGGATGACATGGGCGCCGCCGTCCGAGAATCGCTTGGCGAGCGCTTCACCGATCCCCGACGAGGCGCCTGTGATCCAGACGGTCTTGCCGGCGATATCCATCACATCGCTCCGGCGGGCAGCGGCGACACGCCGATGACATAAGGATGCGCCCAAAGCAGCAGCCCCCACAATGCGAGCCCGCCCAGCCCGGCGACAAGGCCCGGATTGGCGCCAGCCCAAGGCTGGCGGCCGCGCAGCTGGGCACCGAAGGGCACAAATCCGGTCGCCGCCATATGTTCGGCATAGCCCGACAGGGCAGCGCGTTTCTTGCCGTCCTGCATCCAGGCGCCGAACAGCGCGAGGGTGAGGATGCCGCTGGCCAGCACGATGGT
>JBBQKM010000234.1:0-5120 GCA_038326915.1 Sphingomonadales bacterium | reverse complement strand
CCTTGCCCTGTTCCGCGGTAGCTCAGTGGTAGAGCAGACGACTGTTAATCGTCTGGCCGTAGGTTCGAATCCTACCCGCGGAGCCATTCCCTGCCAGCCGCTTCAGCGCTGCTGGCGTTCGGCCCGGCGGGCATGGACCATATGGGCGAGCAACAGCAGCAGCGCGAACACCGCCAGCCATGACACGCGGCCCTGGTAGCGATCGAATGGCCCGCTGAAGGTGCCGTTGATGACCGCGTTGATTGCCAGCGCCACGACGATCAGCGCGGCCGTTTCGGGAATGCGCGGATCGAGCCGCGACACCTGCCCACCGCGGCCGAGCACCAGCAGCAGCACGACGCACAGGATCGACAGGCCATAGCTGACCGCCCAGATGCTGCTGAGCGTTTCCAGCGGGAAATCGCCCTTCGCGATGCCGCCCTGCCGGTATCTGGCAACCTCGCCGCCATAGCCGAGCCGCGTCGCATCATCGAGCACATGCGGCTGGATTTCGAACTGCGTCAGCCCGGCGGTGGCGAACTGGCGGGCGGCATTGCCCAGCGCTGCCTGCGCCTGCCAGCCCGGATAGCGTTGCAGCGTCGCCAACAGCAGCGGCGCCTGTTCGCGCGCCATCAGCACGCGGATGTCGGGCGGCATCCGCACCCAGTTGATGTTCGACCGTTCGCCGCGCCCGCCGGGACGGCCCCACAGGAAATCTTCCTCCGATACCGGCAATTCGGGCAGCACGACGCAATTCAGATACGCCCGCGCCGGGCAGATTTCGCGCAGCGTCGCCGCCGCCGGGCCATCGGCGATGCTGCGCGCCAGCAAGAACGGCGGATCGACGATCTGCGGCCCGCCGACGCGCGCCATCAGCGGATTGGTCGCCAGCGTGATCGCCAGCGCCAGCCCGGCAACGATGCCCGCCGGCAGCAGCGCCACCAGGCGGTCGCGGCCGAAAATCCGGCGCCGCCACAGCGCATGCGCCACCATCAGCGCGACCAGCAACAGCCCCAGCATCAGAAACGCCTTGTGAAACAACAAGATCGACAGCACGCTGACCAGCCAGAACAGCCATTCCCAAACCGGCATCTCGTCGCCGTACAGCGCGACGAGGATCAGGCCGAGCACGGCAAAGCCGCCGAACACATCGGGCAGCAGCACCGCGGTGAAAAACCCCAGGCTGGTCGCCAGCCCGAGCACGAGCACCGCCGCCACCTGCTGGCGCCGGCTGTCGAGACCGAAGCGCCGGATCGCCAGCACCAGCATCAGCGCCACCCAGCCGGTCTGGGCAACCGCGATCGCCGTCCAGCCGCCGACCCGCGCGATCGTCGCGGCGATGATGCCATAATGGAACGAACGCCCGCCGCTGACCGGCCATTTCAGCTGCTGGCTCGTGAACGCGGTCGTCGCACCCGGCGGCAGCAGTTCGGGATGGCGCGCGACAAAGGCGGTGATCGCCGCGCGGCTGCGGTTGGGCACCAGCAGCGGTGGCTTGGCCGGCGGCGGCGGGGCGCCGAACAGCCGCCGCCCCGCACCGTCCAGAAACGAGTCGCCGATATACAGATAACCCGCCGTGTCACCGAACATCACCGGGGTGCGCAGCACGAGCAGCGGCCATGACAGCAACAGCACCAGCGCGGCAAACAGCGCCAATAGCGCGGCCAGCCGGGAAGGCGATGGGCGCGGCACCCCGGCGGCGGCAGGATTTTCGGCAGAGAGCGCAATCGGCACGGGTGACCTCGACAACTTCACCGACCCCCGCGAATTTTCGTGCCGGTTGTATTCCCGCGCTATTCTTAACACATCGCAAATGTGGTCGCGTCTGGCAATCAGCGGCGCCGCTTAGCGCGCTCGCGCAACCGGCAATTCTTGCTGGCAGTTAAACCCTTCATTCATCGCGCCGACAGTCGGCAGGGCGTACACCATGACGCAATCGAAAGGACTGCCATGTCAACTGTTTCGCGCTTGTCTTCCGGGCTTCGCCTGCTGCCGCTTGCCGCCGTGCTGCTCACCGGCGGCTGCGCCTATGACAGCTATGCGCAAGGCTATGCGCCCGGCTATCCGGCCGGTTACGACGATGGCATGGGTGGCGGCCAGGTCGTCCAGCCCGGCGACCTGTTCGGCGGCCAGAACGTCCAGTCGATCGAGGCGTTCTTCGAACCGCTCGCCCCCTATGGCCAATGGGTCGACAGCCGCTATGGCCGCGCCTTCCTGCCCAATGCGCCGCAGGGCTGGCGCCCCTATGTCAACGGCCAATGGGGCGAGAACCGGCTGTGGATCAGCGACGATCCCTGGGGCTGGGCAACCGATCACTATGGCCGCTGGGGCTTTGACGAACGCATCAACGCCTGGGTGTGGGTGCCGGGTACCGAATGGGCGCCATCGTGGGTGGCGTGGCGCGAGGCCGATGAAGGTGCCGGCCAGGTCGTCGGCTGGGCGCCGGTGCCACCGGGGGTGAATTATTCGTTCAGCATCGGGTTCGGCAGCGGTTTCGGCTATGACAATTGGAACAGCTGGTACGGCCCGAGCTGGGTCTGGGTGCCGAGCGCCTATCTGTACCAGCCGCGCTTTGGCGGCCGCGTGCTGCCGTGGAGCCAGGGCCGCAACTATTGGGGCGGCAGCCGCTGGAACTGGAACAGCGGCTGGAACGGCCGCCCGGGCTATGGCCAGTGGCAGGGCGGCAACTACGGTCGCCCCGGCTATGGCCGCCCCGGCTGGAACGGCAATGGCCGTCCCGGCGACAATGATGGCCGCCCCGGTGGCAACTATGGCCGTCCCCGCCAGCCGGCGGTCGGCGGCGCGATCGGCGGCAGCATCGCCGGCGTACCGCAGCGCCCGGGCTATGGCGGCAACTGGCAGGGCCGGCCCAATAACGGCGGCTATAATGGCGGCTATAATGGCAGCGGCGGCTTTGCGCGGCCCCGCCCCGATGGCAGCACCGGCCAGGGCCGCCCCGGTCAGCCGGGCCAGGGCCGTCCCGGCCAGCCGGGCGTGAGCGGCGCCATCGGCGGTGGTATCGCCGGCGTGCCGCAGCGGCCAGGCTATGGTGGCAACTGGCAGGGTCGGCCCAGCGGCGGCAACGGGCTGGGCCAGCCCAGCGGCGGCTTTGCGCGGCCGCGGCCCGATGGCAGCCAGCCAGGCGGCAACGCCGGGGGTGGCTATGCCGGTCGCCCGGCCTATCAGGGCGGCGGTGTGAGCAGCGGCATCGCCGGTGGTATGGCACCGCGATCGATGCCGCAGATGCAGCGTTCGGCGCCGCCGCAGCAGGCCCAGCGCGCCGCGCCACCCCAGGCGCAGCCGGCACCGCAACCGCAGCCGGAGCGCAGCAACGGCGGCAACTATGGTGCCAGCCGGCGCGGCGACTCGCCACGCGAACGCCCGCAGTAATCGCGCCGTCGGCGGGGCCGGTTTGCGCCTTTATGGCAACAATCGGCCCCGATTGCGGCATTCTGCAACAATGAACTTGCGCTTTTCGCTGCACCGCACAGTATCGCCTTCCACCAATCGGGAGCGGGAATGGCAGCGGTCACGGCCTTTGACGAAATGTACGGCGGCGGCGAAGGCTATGGCCCAACGGCCGGCCAGTCGGTCAGCGCCGCCTATCGCTCGATCCAGACCTGGCTCGACCAGTCGCCGCCTGAACTCATGGCAGCCCGCCGGCGCCAGGCCGAATTGTTCTTTCGCCGCATCGGCATCACCTTTGCCGTCTATGGCGACCCCGATGCGTCGGAACGCCTGATCCCCTTCGACATCGTGCCGCGCATCCTGGCGCGCAGCGAATGGGATGGCCTTGAACGCGGGCTGAAACAGCGGGTCGGCGCGCTCAATGCCTTTCTCGCCGATGTCTATGGCAACCGCGACATCCTGCGCGCCGGCATCGTGCCCGAGGAACTGGTGCTGCAGAACCCCGGCTATTGCCTCCACATGGCGGGCAAAAAGCCGCCGGGCGGCATCTGGACGCATATTTCCGGCATCGATCTGGTCCGCACCGGCCCTGATGAATTCTATGTGCTCGAGGACAATGCCCGCACGCCATCGGGCGTTTCGTACATGCTCGAAAACCGCGAGGTGATGCTGAAACTGGTGCCCGAACTGTTCGACCAGGTGAAGGTGGCGCCGGTCGAAACCTACCCCGAGGCGCTGCTCGAAACCCTCGCCTCGGTCTCCCCGCGCAAAAGCCGCAATGGCGGCGCGCCGGTCTGCGTGCTGCTCACCCCCGGCCGCCACAACAGCGCCTTTTACGAACATAGTTTCCTTGCCGACAAACTGGGCATCGAGCTGGTCGAAGGCAGCGACCTGTTCGTCCGCGACGATGTCGTGTTCATGCGGACGACCGAAGGGCCGGAACGCGTCGATGTCATCTACCGCCGGCTTGACGATGCCTTCATCGATCCGCTGGTGTTCAACCCGGCGTCGATGCTCGGCGTGCCGGGGTTGATGGCGGCCTATGGCGCCGGCAATGTCACGCTGGCCAATGCGGTCGGCACCGGCGTCGCCGATGACAAGGCGATCTACAGCTACATGCCCGACATCGTGCGGTTCTATATGGGGGAGGAGCCGCTGCTGCAGAATGTGCCGACCTGGCGCTGCCGCGAACCCGATGCGCTGGGCTATGTGCTCGACCATCTGGCGGAACTGGTGGTCAAGGAAGTCGATGGGTCGGGCGGTTACGGCATGCTGATCGGCCCGCATGCCCCACAGGCTACGCTCGCGGCGTTCGCGGCCAAGCTGAAGGCGCATCCGGAAAAGTTCATCGCCCAACCGACGCTGGCGCTGTCCACCTGCCCCACCGCCACCGAAGCCGGCATTGCGCCGCGCCATGTCGATCTGCGGCCGTTCGTTCTGACCGGCACCACCGGCGTGCAGATCGTGCCCGGCGGGCTTACCCGGGTGGCGATGACGCCGGGGTCGCTGGTGGTGAATTCGAGCCAGGGTGGCGGCACCAAGGCTACATGGGTGGTCGATGAATAGCGCAGCAATCAAACCCCTCTCCCCTTGCGGGAGAGGGCGAGAGACGAGCGCAGCGAGGCCCGGGGAGAGGGGTGTGCACGCCCCCTCTCCCCGCTCGCTACGCGAGTCGCCCCCGCCCCCGAGGGGAGGGGGGGGATGCGGAGCCGGTCGGCCGCCAACCACTACTG
>JBBQKM010000233.1:0-5137 GCA_038326915.1 Sphingomonadales bacterium | reverse complement strand
ACCCGAGGACCCGACGCTGTTGCGCTGGCGGGCGCTGGCCATCGCCCCCTTTGCGCGCGACACGACGCCGGCAGCGCGCAGCGAGGCGCGGCGGCTGCTGGTGCGATCGTTCCGCGCCGATCCAAGCGACTGGCGCACGATGCTGCTCTATATCCAGATCGGCAACCCGAGCGCCGGGCCGTTGATCGCCAACGATCTGACCGTCGCGTTGCGCGCCCATGAACTGGCCCCCCAGGTCGGCGAGGTGGTGATCACCACTGCGATCGCGCTGGCGCAGGCCGACAAGCTGAAAGAAGCAGCGGCGGTGCTCGAACCGCTGGCCTATTCCGCCCATGGCAGTGGTGCGGCGGTCTTTGCCGCCCGGCTGCTCGAACCCGCCCGCGCCGATGACAAGCCGGGGTTCATTGCAGCGCTGCGCGCGCCGCCGCCGGTTGCGGAGGACGACGATTAGAGTTGGGTAGAAACAGGGCCCCCGGCGGTTGGGGCCGCAGGCCCCAAACCCCAATTCAATGGGCTGGGACGCAATTGCCTTTTGCCGTGCCATAATCCTGAAAATGGGGTCTGGGGCCTGAGGCCCCAGCCGCCGGAGGCCTATCAGGCCGTCGTCGCATCGAATTCGGCTTCGGTGCGAAAGGCGCCGCCGTCGGTTTCGACGATCACCGCCGCCGCCAGCCCCGTGGCCGCAGCCTTTTGCGCGGTGTCGACCGCTACCGCTGTCGCGGCGGCGGCATCGGGATAATAGCCATAGAGATTGCCGCTGAAGCTGATCCGCCACTGGCCGGCGGCGCGGACGACGACATAATTTTCACGCGCCATTGTTGCTTTCCCCGTCGCTGCTGGTCCCGACGAGATGGGGCATCGCCGGCGGCGATCAAGGGCTGGCGATGACTGGACACCCTGCTGCGCCAAGGCTTTAATGCTGGACAGGGGAGATTTCACCATGACCGATATGCCGACACTCAATCGCCGCCACCTGCTCGCCGCCACGGCCATCGCCGGCGCCGGGCTGGCGCTGCCCGGCCGGGCCTTTGCTGCCAGCGCCGACATGACGGCGATCCGCGCCGCGGTCGAGGCCGGCAAGGACGCCAGCGTCAAGCGCATCCAGGACTGGATTCGCCACCCCGGCATCGCCGCCGAAAAATGGCAGATGGAATCGGCCTGCGACTATACGATGGGGCTGCTCAAGGACGCCGGCTTCCAGACGGTCGCCAAGGTGCCGACCGATGGCCAGCCGGGCATCTTTGCCACGCTCGACGCCGGCGCCAAGCGGACCGTCGGCATCTATTTCATGTACGACGTCAAGCAGGTGAACCCGGCCGAATGGACAACGCCGCCGTTCGACGCGGCGCTGGTCGACAAGCCCGGGTTCGGCAAGGTCATCGTCGGCCGCGGCGCCATCAATCAAAAGGGGCCGGAGGCGGCGTTCCTCGCCGCGCTGCGCGCCATCCGCGCGGCGGGCAGGAAACTGCCGGTCAACCTCGTGCTGGTGGCGGAGGGTGAAGAGGAGATCGCATCGCCGCATTTCCACCAGATCGTCCAGAAACCCGAAGTGCTGGCGGCACTGAAGAAATGCGAAGGCATCATCATCCCGACCGCCTGGCAGAGCCGCAATGGTTCGGTAACGATCAACCTGGGGTCGAAAGGCCCGATGGAGTTCCAGTTGATCGCCAGCGGCGAAAAATGGGGCAAGGGGCCACTGGGGGATATCCATTCGTCGCAGCACGCCCATGTCGACAGCCCGGTCTGGCATCTGGTGCAGGCGCTGCACACACTGGTCGAGGCCGATGGCCATACCCCGGCGATCGACGGCTGGTTCGACAATGTCCGCCCGCTGACGGCGCGGGAAAAGGAACTGATCGCCGCCACGGCGCGCGCCGGCAACGAGGCCGAGGCCAAGGCGGCGCTGGGCGTCAAGATGTGGATCAACGACGAACCCTGGCAGCAATCGCTCGAACGGCTGGCGTCGCAGCCGACGGTCAATATCCAGGGGCTGGTGGCCGGCTATACCGGCCAGGGCGGCAAGACCGTGCTGCCCGGCCGCGCGGAGGCCAAGCTCGAATGCCGGCTGGTGCCCAACCAGACCTTCAAGGAGGCCGAAGCCAAGCTGCGCGCGCACCTGAAAAAGCGCGGCTTCGGCGATATCGAGGTCAATGTCAGCGGCGGCTATGACCCGACGGAAACGCCCGAGAACAGCCGCGTCATCCGCGCCCAGCAGGCCGTCTATGCCCGCGCCGGTGTCGAACAGACGCTGTATCCGCGCAACGCCGGGTCGTGGCCGGGCAGCGTGTTCACCCAGCCGCCGGTCAGCCTGCCCGCCGGCCAGTTCGGCCTTGGCCATGGCAGCGGCGCCCATGCCCCGAACGAATATTTCGTCGTCGATTCGAGCAATCCCAAGGTCATGGGGCTGGTCGGCTGCACGATGGGGTTCGTGGATTTCCTGTACGAAATGGCGGTGGTTTCGTAGGTTCGCGGGTCAATGATCCCGGCGCAGGCGGGGACCTATAAACCACGCTCTTGGCCACACGTGTGCTGACCGAAGGCAAAGCTTGTGGTTTATGGGTCCCGGCCTTCGCCGGGATGACGGACGAGAAGCCTAAACCGCGAGGAAGCGGTCGACCCCGCCCGCATCGCTGATCCGCCGGATGCGGCCGCGTTCCTCCAGCCAGTGCAGATGCGCGACAGCCTCGCCCGTCGCGATGCCATAGTCGCTTTCGCCGACCGGCTTCCTGAACAGCGTCGCGAAGCTGTCCACGGCAGTGCGCGGTTCCGCGCAGAACGCCGTCAGCTTGGCCAGCTTGTCGAGATGGTCGTCGCGCAGCTGGTCGAGGCGGGTGTGAAGGCCGGTGAAGGGTTCATTGTGCGCTGGCAGCACCAGCACCTGCGGATCGATGTGGCGCAACGTCTCGATGCTTTCGAGCCAGTCGCCAAGCGGATCGGCGTACGGCTCGGTCGGGTATACCGAAACGTTGCTGGTGATGCGCGGCAGCACCTGATCGCCGGAGATCATGATGTTGTCGTCGCTGACGAGGCACGAATGTTCGGGCGCATGACCGCGGCCGGTGACGATGCGCCATTGCCGCGTGCCGATCGCCAGCACATCGCCGTCCTTGATGCGCTTGAAGCCCGTCGGCAGCGGATAGACGATCTTGTGGAAACTGCCCCAGGCCCTGGCCTTCATCGTATCGACCGCCTGTTCGGGCCAGCCGGCGCGAATGCTGAAATCGATGGCTTCGGGGGGTGGCTCGCTGCGCACATCGAGCGTCAGCGATCGCGCCAGCAGGAATTCGGTGCGGGCGATTTCGAGCGGGATGCCCCAGCGCTGGCACAGCCAGCCGGCGAGGCCGAGATGATCGGGGTGATAGTGGGTGACGATCAGCCGCGTTACCGGTTTGCCCGCCATCGGCCCGGCGAACAGCGCCTCCCACGCCTTTTTGCTCGCGCCCAGGTTGACGCCGGTATCGACGATGGCCCAGCCGTCCCCCGCATCGAGCACCCAGAGGTTGATGTGGTCGAGCCCGAACGGCAGCCCCATGCGCGTCCAGTGGATGCCCGGCGCGACTTCGAACATTGTCCCGTGATCGGGCACCCAGCGACCGAACGGATAGTGCAGCCCGCGGATATCGTCGGCGGTGCGCGGCTCGGCAGAACTTGCCGCGATACGCTGGAACGGCTGGGCAGCAAGCGACATGTCGGACATGCGCCAGTCTTAGGTTGACGCTTGCGGCAAGTCGACTCTCCTTGCCCAAAACCGCGCCTGCTGGAATAGGCAGGGCGTGCACCCCAATCCCGCCTTTCGCTTCAAGCCCGACGATCCGGTGCTGGCCTTCATCGCCGCGCATGGCTTTGCGCATCTGTTCGGCATGACCCCCGATGGCCCGCGCGTCGCCCATGCGCCGCTGCTGGTGACAATGGCGGGGACATTGCGGTTCCACCTGGCCAATACCAACGCGCTGACACCGTATCTCGACGGCGAACCGCTGCTCGCCAGCATCGGCGGCCCCGGCCATTACATCAGCCCGAACTGGTATGCCGAGCCGGCCAACAATGTGCCGACGTGGAACTATCGCGCCGTCGAGATCGAGGGCGTGGTGACAAAGCTCGGCTGGGACGATCTCGGCGATCTGCTCGACCTGTCGGCGGCGACATTCGAGCCGCGCGTCGGCGAGGACTGGACGATGGACAAGATGGCGCCGGCGCGCCGCGACGCGATGATGAAATCGATCACCGCGTTCGAACTGCGCATCGACAGCGTCCGCAGCACCGACAAGCACAGCCAGAACCGCAGCGAGGCTGATGCCCGTGGCGTGGTGACGGCGCTGGAACGCATCGGCGAGACAGCGGGCGCGCGCGAAATCCGGCGCACAAGACAATGGTAGCCGGGGGGTGGTGAAACTCGCCGTCTTCGATTGCGACGGGACGCTGATCGACAGCCAGGTCAACATCCTGCGCGCGATGGCGTCGAGTTTCGAGCGCCACGGCCTGGTGCCGCCGCCCGAACACGCGACCCGGCGCATCGTCGGGCTCAGCCTTGTCGAATCGATGCGCGTGCTGCTGCCCGATGCCGAGCCGGCCCTGCACAACAGCCTGGCGCAGGATTACAAGCACGCCTTCCAGCGGCTGCGTGCCGACCGGACGCTCGACCCCGAACCGCTGTACGACGGCATCGCCGAAACGCTCGATCATCTGCGTGACAGCGGCTGGCTGCTCGGCGTGGCGACCGGCAAATCGGATCGTGGCCTCGCGCTGGCGCTCGCGCACCATGGCATCGCCGATCATTTCATCACGCTGCAGACCGCCGACCGCCACCCGTCGAAGCCGCACCCGTCGATGCTGTGGACCGCGCTGTCCGACGCCGGCGCCACCAGTGCCGATGCGGTCATCATCGGCGACACCGTGTTCGACATTGCGATGGGTGCCAATGCCGGGGTGCGAGCGATCGGCGTCGACTGGGGTTACCACGACGCTGCCGAACTGATCGAGGCCGGGGCGGTGGGCGTGGCGCTTGATGGAGCGCATTTGCGGAGGCTGATCGATGGCTGACGAAACGCCCATCCTGACGGCGGCGGAGGCGAAGAAGCGGTTTTTCGGCTATTTCGCGCTCAAGCTCGCGGGGCTTGCCGCGCTGATCGGCGGGGTG
>JBBQKM010000232.1:0-5237 GCA_038326915.1 Sphingomonadales bacterium | reverse complement strand
GGTCGGGCCAGGCCGAAGGCGACCTGATCCGCGCCCAGTTGCAGTGGAATTACTAACCGGCGTCAGTAGCTTTCCGCCGCGTAGACGTTCGCCACATCGCCACCCCAGGCGCCGTTGTACAGCGCCAGCATGCGATCGGCATTGGTCAGCCCGCTCGCCGCAATCTCGCGCAGCGGGTTGAGGAAGCCCTGTTCGGTGTCACCCATCCGGTTCTGGCGGGCACGGCGGGCAAGGCCCTTGTCGGCAATATCGAGCACCTGCTTCGCCAGGTCCTGCAACGTGCCGCCATTGGGGCTCGCCGCCTGCAGCGCCAGCCGTGGCACTTCGCTGCGCAGCCGGTCGTGGTCGGCGTGGCTCCAGCGCTTGACCAATTGCCATGCGGCATCGAGCGCGACATCATCGTACAGCAGCCCGACCCAAAACGCCGGCAGCGCGCAGATGCGATCCCAGCGGCCGCCGTCGGCGCCGCGCATTTCGAGATAGCCCTTCATGCGAACTTCCGGGAAGGCCGTCGACAGATGGTCCTTCCAGTCGGAAATCCTGGGCTTCTCACCCGGCAGCACCGACAGCTTGCCGTCGAGAAAGTCGCGGAAGCTCAACCCGGCGGCATCGATGTACTTGCCGTCGCGATAGACAAAGTACATCGGCACATCGAGCGCATAGTCGGTGTAGCGTTCAAAGCCGAACCCGTCCTCGAACACGAACGGCAGCGTTCCGGTGCGCGCCGGATCGGTATCGGTCCAGATATGGCTGCGAAAGCTTTTGAAGCCATTGGGCTTGCCTTCAGTGAACGGTGAATTCGCGAACAGCGCCGTCGCCAGCGGCTGCAGCGCCATGCTGACCCGGAACTTCAGCACCATGTCGGCTTCGCTGGCATAATCGAGATTGGTCTGGATGGTGCAGGTGCGCAGCATCATGTCGAGACCCAGATTGCCGACGCGCGGCATGTGCGCCCGCATGATGACATAGCGGCCCTTGGGCATCACCGGCAGCTCCGCCCGCGCCTTGTCGGGCCAGAAGCCGAGGCTGAGGAAACCCAGCCCGAGCCGGTCGCCGACTTCGCGGCATTGCGCCAGATGGCGATTTGATTCGGCACAGGTTTCGTGGAGGCTGTCGAGCGCGGCGCCCGACAGCTCGAACTGGCCGGCGGGTTCCAGGCTGATGGCGCCATCGGCGCCCTTCATCGCGATGACGTTACCGCCTTCGATCACCGGCTCCCAACCGAACGCCTCCATGCCCTTGAGCAAGTCGCGGATGCCGCCGGGTTCTTCGTACGACGGCGCGCGGTGATCGCTCAGCCGATAGACGAATTTTTCATGCTCGGTGCCGATCCGCCAATCGGCCTTGGGCTTGTTGCCCTTCTCGAACACGCCGACGAGCTGTGCCCGGGTTTCGATGGGGGCGTCATCGCCCGTGGCCGCGACTTGATTGCTCATGTTGCGCGCCTTAGCCGGGCCGGCGGCGCCTTGCAATTGAGCGCTGCTTGAAACCTGCACGGGGCTGGACGCCGCCGCCGGCCCCCAATAGCGTCGATTGCGGCAAGGCAATGCGAAAGGTTGGCCCGATGCGAACGTTGATGCTGGCGTCCCTGCTGTTGCTCGCCGGCTGTGGCGGCAATGATGGCAAGACCATCACCGTCAAGGATGGCGACAGAAACGTCGTCATCAACGCCGACAGCGACGACGGCGTCACCACCATCCGCACCACCGGCGACGACGGCGAAAAATTGGTCGCCACGATCAACGGCGAAGGCGCCGCATGGCCGGCCGACGCAGCGCCCTATGCCACCGCCTTTCCCGGCGCCAAGGTTACCGCGGTCATGGCCAGCAACGCCGGCGAAAAAGGCAGCGCCAGCGTGGTCACCTTCGAATCGGGCGATGCCCCAGACAAGGTCATTGCCTATTACAAGGCGCTTGCCGCCAAGGCCGGCCTGAAGGAGAACATGACGATGAACAGCGGCGGCTCGAGCATGTTCACCGCCACCGACGGCACCAAGGGCAACGCCTTTATCGTCCAGGCCAGCACCAGCGACGGCAAGACCGTCGGATCGGTCACGATCGGCAAGGACGGCTGACGTCGTTTCATTGTGATGGCAGGGCATAGGCCATGTCGTAATAATGAACCCCGGCTTCGATGCGCATCGTCATCGCGCCGGTGATGCCGGTCAGCGCGCCGCTGCCACTGTCGGGGACGATGGTGATATGCTGGTCGGGCTTCCCGCGATCCATCGTGGCGCTGTGCATGAAGGCAAAGCTGCCGACCTTGCCATCGATACTGCCGGTCACCCGCTCGATCAGCACATAGGCGGCCGATTCGGGCACGCCGCCCGCCGCTGTCAGCATTTCCCCTTCCGCCGTCGCGGCCATGCCGCCGCTGAAGACCTTGGCTACGCCCATGCGCGCCAGCGCCACGCCACCGGCGCTGCTCTGGGCGGCGGGCGTCATCTTGACGACGAAGGTGCCGGTGGCGTGGTGCATGATGGTCTCCGCTGTCGCCGGCGCTGCGAGCGCAATCGCCGCCGCCACAATGATGTTCCACATATGTTCCGACTCCCCTCCGCCTTGCACTTCACATAGTGCCGGCGTCAACGGCTTCATGTTAGCCCGCGCGGAAATTCACTGGAGTCGCAGCATGCACGACATGGTCATCCGCAACGGCACGATCGTCGATGGCACCGGCCAGCCGGCCTTCACCGGCGATATCGCCATCGACGGCGGGCTGATCTCGGCGGTCGGCACCGTCACCGGCGCCAAGATCGGTGCGGGCCGCGAGGAGATCGACGCCAGCGGGCTGACCGTTGCCCCCGGCTTTGTCGACATTCACACCCATTATGACGGTCAGGCGACGTGGGATTCGGAAATGGCGCCGTCGTCGTGGCACGGCGTCACCACCGTCGTCATGGGCAATTGCGGGGTCGGCTTCGCGCCTGCCAAGCCCGACAAGCACGATTGGCTGATCGCGCTGATGGAGGGCGTCGAGGACATCCCCGGCACCGCGCTTGCCGAAGGCATGAGCTGGAACTGGGAAACATTCCCCGAATATATGGACGCGCTGGCCCAGCGGCCGCGCACCATCGATGTCGCGACGCACGTGCCGCACGGCGCCGTCCGCGCCTATGTTATGGGCGAACGCGGCGCCAACAACGAAGCGCCGACCGAGCACGAAATCGCCCAGATGAGCGCCATCGTCGAGGAAGGCCTCAAGTCGGGTGCGCTCGGCTTTTCGACCAGCCGCACGGTTCTCCACAAATCGATCGATGGCGAGCTGGTGCCCGGCACCACCGCCACCAAGGAAGAATTGATCGGCATCGGGCGGGCGGTGGCGCGTGCCGGGCATGGCGTGTTCGAAATGGCGAGCGACCTGCGCCGCGAATGGGATGAGTTCGGCTGGATGGGCGTGCTGTCCAAGGAAACCGGGCTGCCCGTCACCTTCGCCATGCTCCAGTCGATCGCCAAGGAACTGCCGTGGCAGGAACAGATGTCCGAAACCGCGCGCTGGAATGCCGAAGGTGCCAACATCGTCGCGCAGATTGCGCTGCGCGGCAACGGCATCCTGATGGCGTGGCGCGGCACCGTCCACCCGTTCAAGTTCAAGCCGAGCTGGGCCGAAATCGACACCGCGCCCTGGGCCGAACAATGGGCGAAGATCTCCGATCCGGCCTGGAAGGCGAAACTTCTCGCCGAGCCCGATGTCATCCCCGAATCGGACGTCCAGGCGCTGCTGTATGTCGTCGCCCAGGGTTTCGGCCTGCATTACGAAATGGGGCCCGATTTCGACTATGAACCGACCCAGGCGCAGACCATCGCCGCCCGCGCCGCCGCGGCCGGAGTCAGCCCCGCCGAATATAGCTATGACCTGCTGTCGGCGAACGAAGGCACCGGCTTCATCTATTTCCCCATCCTCAACTATGCCGACGGCAACCTCGATTTCGTCGAAGGCCTGCTGCAACGCGACGATGTGGTGATCTCGCTGTCCGATGGCGGCGCGCATTGCGGCACCATCTGCGACGCCGCGTCGCCGACCTTTTTGCTCCAGCACTGGGTCCGCGATCGCAAGCGCGGCACCATCACGATCGAAAACGCCATCAAGCGGCAGTGCAGCGACACCGCGCGCCTGTACGGCATGAACGATCGCGGCGTGCTGGCACCCGGCTATCTCGCCGATATCAACCTCATCGACATGAACCGGCTCAAGCTCGGCGCGCCGTGGATGGCATTCGACCTGCCGGCCGGCGGCAAGCGGCTGCTGCAAAAGGCCGATGGCTATGTCGCGACGATCAAGTCGGGCGTCGTCACCTTCCGCGAAGGCGCGATGACCGGCGAACTGCCCGGCGTGCTGATCCGCGGCCCGCAGGACAGGCCGGCGCTGGCCATCGCGGCGGAATAGCGCTCAACGCCGCCGGCGGGCCCGGCGGCGTACCGGCCATGCAGCGCCCGCGACAACGCTGGCGATGCCGGCAAATTCGAGCACGGTGTGGAGCTTCAACCCCAGCACCGGAAAGCGCATCGCCACGTCGATGTGGTGGAACGACGCCGCGCGCACCAGCACGAACAGGCCGAGCAGGCACAGGCCGGCGCCGACGACGAGCACCGGTCGCCACAAGCCGCGCACCAGCCAGGCCAGCCAGACCGCCGCCGCCAGCATCGTCACCAGCGCCACCAGCACAAAGCCCCGCTGAAACGCCCGGCGCTGGCCATACCAGCCGCCATCGCGCGCCATTTGCCGCCCCCAGGCGGTCAGCGCCGTCTGCAGATCGAGCTCCTTGTTGAGGCCGAGCGCCAGCATCGCCAGGCCGGCAATGACCCAGAAAACCCGCTCGCGCGCATTCGCCGCCGTTCCGACCCGGCGCAGGCAGAGGACCGCGGCAAAAAGATAGGCGGCGACCGTGAGCCAGGGCAGCGTGCCGGCGTCGTGGTTTGCCCATTGGGAGACAGCCACGGTCATTGTTCCGGAACACCATCGCCGCTGACCGCCTGCCACACCCCCACGGCAACTGCCGCCGCGGTGTCGGCGCGCAGGATCCGCGGCCCCAGCGATACGGGTCGGCACTGCGGCAGCGCGCGGATCGCGGCGCGTTCATTCGCGTCGAAGCCGCCTTCGGGCCCGATCAATATTGCCGCCGGCGCCGGTGCGGCGCGCAGCGCTGCCGCCAGCGGCGCGCCGCCGGCTTCATCGGCAAAAATCAGCGCGCGACCCTGCGGCCAGCCCGTCAGCAGCGCCGCCAGCGTCACCGGCGC
>JBBQKM010000231.1:0-5282 GCA_038326915.1 Sphingomonadales bacterium | reverse complement strand
CATCTCGCTTTCGAGCAGATCGGGGGCGACGGCGGCGCAGTTCAGCGCCACGAATGGCCGGGCGGCGCGGCGGCCGCGCTGGTGCAGCAATTGGGCGACGACGTCCTTGCCGGACCCGGATGGCCCGGTAATCAGTACCGAAGCAGACGAATCCGCAAGTTTTTCGATTTCAGCGCGGATGCCGGCAATAGCCGGACTGTTGCCGACCAGTTGTGCAAGGTGTCCAGGATCGGATCGTTCGCGACGAATGGTCATATCGGGGTCCAATAGGTAGTTAACCATCTATTAACGACTTGCCCAATTACTCGCTGTTCCTCCCAACAGCTTATGTTCTACACTATCGATGAAACGAAATATGTCTGCAGGGAAGCCATACCGAAATGACCGTTGCGAGCCCGTTTGCGACCCAGGATTGGAACCGGAATGGTGTCAAAACGACGCCGGTTAGGATTTTGACGAGCAGCTCGGCCTGGCCAGCGGTGGCGGCAGGGGCCGGACCGGGGTGGGTAGTTGTCCGTCAACCGCTTGAAATGCTGAAATCCGGCACCGCCACTGCGGCCGATTGCCTGGTGCTGGAAAGCGGCGATTTGGCGGCATTTTCTGTGGACGAACTGGCGCGCTGGGGTTTGCCTGTCGTGCTCGTGCTCGGTGACAGCGATGATGGTGCGGCACGCGGCGTGCCCGCGCTCGCCGATCGGGCCGATGGTTTCGTCTTTGCCGATGACGACGCCGCGACGATCCGTGCGGTGCTGGCCCGCGTCACTGCCGGCGCGCCTGGGCTGCAGGTCAGCGACCTGTCCGATGGCACGGCACGCACCATCAACGCACTGTCGGCCGAGGCCGGCCGCATCGCCGACGCGTTGGCGCGGCTGGCCGACCAGCAGCGCAACCGCGCCGTGGCGCAACAGCCCGTCGATGCCGGCTTTGTGCGCCGCCTGCTAAAGGTCCGCCGCGAGCGCGAACGTTTTTTCCCGGCGGAGATTTTCGCCGACCCGGCTTGGGACATGCTGCTCGACCTGATCGCCGCGCAGCTGGAGGGCAAGCCGGTGCCGGTATCGAGCCTGTGCATCGCCGCCGCGGTGCCGACGACGACGGCGCTGCGCTGGATCCGCAGCCTGTCCGAAGCCGGGCTGTTCGTCCGCCAGACCGACCCCGGCGACGCGCGCCGCACCTGGATCAGCCTGTCGCCCGACGCCGCCGACGCGATCCTGGCGTGGTTGCGGCTGTTTGCCGGGCAGTTCGCGCTACGGTAGCGTCTGGTCATTCCAGGAACGTCGTTGCGGCTGCCGCGTTTACGTCAGCAGTCCGCCGAGTCAGGTGATGGCGACGTTCAGAGAGTGAAATCCACAATGAAGACCAGGTACATTGTCGCTGCTGCCAGCAGCGCGCTGCTTTTGTCTGCCACCGCGACGGCGCAGATGCAGGGACAGCAGATGCAGGGACAGCAGCAGGGCGATGTCTTCGGGCAATTGCTCGGCGCGCTGTTCGGCAGCAACCAGCAGGTCAGCGAACAGACGCTCGATTCCGACTGGAGCCAGGGCCGCCGCCCGTTCGAACAGCGCCGCGCGACGCTGGATGCCCGCATCGACTCCGCCGTGCGCGAAGGCTCACTGAGCCGCTACGATGCAGACCAGATCCGCCGCGAATACGACGATATCGTGCGTCTGGAAGCGCAGTACTCGGTCGACGGCAATGTTTCACAGCAGCAGCGCAATGATCTGCGCATGCGCTATCGCGCGCTGTCGCAGCGGGTCGGCGGCCAAGGGTATAACCAGGGCAATGGCCAGGGCTATAATCAGAACGGATATCAGCAGGGCGACCGTTGGCAGCCGTTGTCGATACGCAATGCCGAATTCGAGCAGCGCATTTCGGTGGGCCTACGCAATCGCAGCTTGTCGCGGTCAGACGAGACGCGGTTGCGCGCCGACTGGCGCACGCTTGCGCAGGTCGAGGCCAATTATGCGCGTAACGGCATCGACAGTCGCGAACAGGCCGACCTTTGGTCGCGCTACAATGCCATCGACAGCCGGCTCGGCGGCAGCTTCGGCGGCTTTGGCGATGACCGCAACACGGCGCGATGGAGCCAGCTCGAAACCCGACTGGCTGCGGCCGAGCGGAACGGCAACGTCGACCGCCTCGCAGCGGTTCAGTTGCGCGCCCAGCTGAGCGATCTGGCGCGCCTGAATGCGGCCTATGCAACGAGCGGCTATACCGCCGACGAGCGGTCGTATCTGACGCGCCGTTATGGTGAAATCGATACCATGCTGGGCAACAGCCGCCGCTAATAGCTGAGCGAACGAAAAGGGCGGGTGCGAAAGCGCCCGCCCCATTGCTGTGTCTGGGCTACTTCGCAGGCGGCGGTGCGACTTGCGCCAACAGGTCGAGCACCGGCGCCAGCGCCCTGTCGGGCGCTTCCTCCATCGGGATATGGCCGACCTTGTCGAGCACGGTTACCCGGGCATTCGGCAGGTTATTCGAGAACCAGTCCGCCGAGGTGACGGGGATCAGCTTGTCCTCGCGGCCCCAGATGATCTGGGTCGGCATGGTGAGTTTCTGCAGCAATGCCGTATCGTCCTGGCGCTTGTAGCCGGCAAACCGGTCCATGGTGGCGCTGCGGTTGCCCGGGTAGCGGAGCAGCTCCCAATAGCGGTCGACCGCGGCGGGGGTGACGATGCTCTGCACGCTGACCGACTGGTGCAGCGACTGGTCGATCATGCTGCGCGGCAGGACCGAGGCGAGCAGGTCGCGCAAAACGGGGATCCGCGCGATACGGAACCCGATCGGCGGCGATGATTTGCCGGGCTCGGGCTGGCCGACACTGTCGACGAGCACCAGCGCCGCCACCTTCTCGGGGTGGGCCGCGGCATAGTGCCAGGCGACGCCGCCGCCCATCGAATTGCCGGCGATGGCGAAGCGGGTGAGGCCGAGCCTGTCGACGACCTTCTCGGTGATGCCAACATAGGCGGTTTGCGAATAATCGCGCGACGGCACCGGGCCGGACAGGCCGTGGGCCGGGAAATCGAAGCTGATGATGCGGTATTTCGGGTCGAGCCGCGCCACCCAGGGTTCCCAGGTGTGCAGCGAGGCATTGGAGCCGTGGAGGAGTACGATGGGGAAACCGTCGCGCGGGCCTTCATCGCGCAGATGGATGACGGTGCCGGGCGCGACTTCGACATATTGCGACGCCGGGCTGCCATATTTGGCGCGCAGCTGTTCGACCGGGATATCGGGCACCTGGAAGGCGATGAGCAGCCCGGCGATCAGCAGGACGACGGCGCCGGCGCCGATGGCGATCCGGCGCGGCCAGCGCGACTTGGTGGCCATTCAGATCTTCTCGATACGGATCGGCAGGCCGTCGCGCGGCTTGGGAATGGGGAACATGATGAACTCGCCCTTGTAGCTGTCGGACAGCACGATGCGATTTTCGGCGAGCAGGTGAAAGAAGAAGGATTTCACCTGCATATAGGCGAAATGCAGCCCGAGGCACATGTGGCCGCCGCCGCCGAACGGCACCCAGGCGTATTTGTGCCGGCCCTTTGAGTTTTCGGCCGTGAAGCGCAACGGATCGAACTTTGCCGGTTCCGGCCAGACATCGGGCAGCCGGTGAGTCATCATCGGGTTGACGCCGATATGGCTGCCGGCCGGGATGGCATGGTTCATGAACACGAAGTCCTTCAGCGCGCGCCGCGGCATCGATGGCACCGGCGGGATCAGCCGCAGCGATTCCTTGAACACCATTTCAAGCGTTTCCATGTCGCCGAGCGCTTCATAGGTCAGTTCGCCGCCGGTCTTTGCCTTCACGGCCAGTATCTCGGCACGCACCTTGTCCTGCCATTCGGGATATTGGCCAAGGAAATGCACGGTCGAGGAGATCGACGATGTGGTGGTGTCGTGCGCCGCCATCATCAGGAAATTCATATGGTCGATGATCGACTGGTCGCTGAGCAGCACGCCATCGTCATCGGTGGTGTTACAGATCTGGGTAAAGATGTCGTCGCCCTGGCGGCCGCGGCGCTTGGGGATCTCGCGGCCGAAGAATTCGCTCATGTATTCGCGGCCCTTCACGCCGCGGCGCATCGCCGTCAGCGGCAGCGGTTTGCGGACGATGGCAACCGAGGCGAGCACCATGTCGACGAATGCCTTGTTGATTTTCTTGGCATCCGGCCCCCAGGGCACGCCGAGGAACGACGCGGCGGCGAGGTCGAGCGTCAGCGCCTTGATGGCGGGGTAGAATTTGAATTCCGGCGCGCCGGGCCACGCGGCGATGCCGCGGGTGATGCCGCTGTTCAACTCGCCGAGATAATGCTTCATCGGCTCGGTCTTGAAGGCGACCGACAGCGCCTTGCGGTGGATGCGATGTTCGTCGAAATCCATCAGCATCAGGCCGTGCGGAAACAGGTTTTCGAGCACCGGGTTCCAGCCGAGCGACGATGAGAAGATCTTGTCCTTGTTGAACAGCACCAGCTCATTGGCTTCGGGGCCGACCATCGACACGCCCCAGCCGCCGAAATCCTGGCGCCGGAACACCCGGCCATATTGCTCGACCATCTTCTGCGAGCGGCCGAGCGGGTCTTTCAGGAAGTCGATGGTGCGCAAGACCGGCACCCGCGCCGGCGTCATGCCGGGCAGATGCGCCAGGTCCTGAAAGCTCGGTTCGGGCAGGTCGTCGGGAATAAAGGCGGAGGCGGGGTGAGCAGCGTTCATCATGCGTCTCCTGAGTGCGGAGCCGTGATACGCAGAATGCGGCGCATTCACAACCGGGTGCGAAACGGCAACGGGCGCGGCAGTCTGCCACTGGCGGCTTTCGCTGGCGGCCAAGCCTGCTAATGACAGCCGGGTGACGACCGATATCATCCTAGCCGGCGGGGGACTGGCCAACGGCCTGATCGCGCTGCGGCTGGCGCAATTGCGCCCCGATGTGCGGGTCACCATCATCGAATCGGGCGCGGCGATCGGCGGCAACCACACTTGGTCGTCGTTCGCCAACGACCTGACACCCGAACAGGTCGAATGGACGGCGCCGCTGTTCCGCTATCACTGGGATCGGTACGAAGTCCGCTTCCCGTCGGCGACGCGGCAGTTGGAGGCGGGCTATCGCAGCGCGACATCGGAATTGCTTGCCGCTGCCGTGGCGCAGGCGCTGCCGCCCGAACAGGTGCTGACCGGCGTGCCGATCGTGGCGATGACGCCGACCAGCGTGACGCTCGCCGACCAGCGCGTGCTCGTCGCCGCGGCGGTGATCGACGGCCGCGGGCAGGGGCCGACCAAGGCGCTCGACCTGC
>JBBQKM010000230.1:0-5306 GCA_038326915.1 Sphingomonadales bacterium | reverse complement strand
GGGATGACCGGCCGTCTTCGACCCCCACTGGCGGAAATTGGACAGCTGATCCTTGGTCGCGGCCTTGTACCCGGTCAGGTGCAGCAGGCTGTAGATCAGCATCGAGGCGTGGCCGGCCGACAGCACGAATCGATCGCGATCGGGCCATTGCGGCCGTTCCGGATCGAATTTCAGGTGATTGGTGAACAGCACCGTGGCAGCGTCAGCCATGCCCATCGGCATGCCGGGATGGCCCGAATTCGCCGCCTCGACCGCATCCATCGCCAGGGCACGGATGGCATTTGCCATGGAACGCAGGTTGGTCATCGGGAAAAAGCCTGAAATTCGAGCAAAAATCGAAAGGCCGGATCCGCCGCCGCAAAACCGCCGGCCCGACTCGCGGCGGACATTGGCCAGAGCGCGGGCAGAGCGTCAACCAGTCCAACTACGTAACGAATTGGTTCAATTCAGCGTTAACACGAATGTAGCAGTTGACGCCTGCTGACAAACCATCTTACAAGACGCCCCGAACCTACTGAACTCAAAGGCCGTGACATCTCCGACACAACCGCCCTTGCCGAACGACTGGAAGCAGCGATCGCAAGGATCGAGGCCAATCTGGCGCGTCGCGAAGCCGAAAATGCGCGGTTGCGGCGCATCGAATCTGCGGCAGCCGCAGCGCTGAACGACCTTGACGTGCTGATCGACGATCACGCCAAGCAACGGAAATTCGGCTGATGGGACAGGTCGTCGTCGATATCGGCGGGCGCAGCTATCCGCTGTCGTGCCGCGATGGTGACGAAGCGCATCTGACCGAGCTGGCCGCCGGCATCGCCACCAAGGCCGATGGCCTGACACGGTCGCTGGGGGTGATGAGCGAGGCGCGGCTGCTGCTGATGGCGGCGCTGATGGTCGCCGACGAACTTTACGACATGCGGCGCGGCGTCGTGCCCTCGCTGCCCGGCGAAGCAGCGCCCGCCGGCGCCATCGACAAGCCATTGGCCGAACGCCTGCAGGCGCTCGCCGAACGCGCCGAACGGCTGGCCGACAGCCTCGCCGCCTGAGGTCGCTGCCGGATTTTGCGGCTTTTCACGGCTTGCCGGTTGAGCCCTGGCCCGCAACCGCCTATATTGGCCGCAGGCGGGTACTGCCCGGCACGAGCACCGAGCATCCCTGAGGCGATTCACTATCCTAGGGGGCTGGCCCTGGGCGGATCCTGGTCCGTTCTATCTGGCTCCCACCTGACGTAACTGGCGTCAGAGGATCTCTCATGCAACGACCCATGGTGGTCCCGCCGAATACATGACGCAAGCACCCGACGATCCCAAACCCGCGCTGCGCCGGCTGTTCCGTGCCGAGCGGGCCGCCTTTGTCGCCGCGTTGCCGCCGGACGCCCGCGAGCGGCTGGAGCGCGACCTGGCCGGCGTCGTGGCGCCGTTGCTGACCGGCCATCGTCACGCCGCCAGCTATGCCGCGGTCGGCGCCGAGATCGATCAAAACCATATCGAAGCACTGCTGCCCGGCCATGCGTTCCCGCTTGTATCAGGGCGCGACCTAAGTTTTCACGTCGCCGACTGGGCCGATCTGCGGCCCGGCGTGCTCGGCATTCCCGAACCTGCCGCCAGCGCGCGCCAGGTGACGCCCGACCTGCTGCTGGTGCCGCTGCTCGCCGTGACCCTGTCGGGCGTGCGGCTCGGCCAGGGCGGCGGCTACTACGACCGCACGCTCAAGGCGCTGCGCGCTGCCGGCAAAGTCACCGCCATCGGCCTTGCCTGGGATGTGCAGATCGCCGACGCCCTGCCCCGCGACCCCTGGGACGAAGCGCTCGACTGGGTCGCGACACCGACGCGGCTGGTGGATTGCGCAAAGCAACGCTAACAGGCGCCACCATGGAACCCAGTTGGCGCAAACCCGTGGGCGTGATTGCCCTGCTTTTATACCTGATCATCTATGCGATGGTCGTCACGTCGTTCGGCGCCGCGCTCGACACGCTGCCGACGGCGCTGAAAGTGCTCGCCTATCTCGTGGCGGGCCTGGCCTGGGTGATTCCGCTGAAGCCGCTGTTCATATGGATGAACACCGGCCGCTGGACGGCAGGACGCGACAAATGACGTCGCCCGCCGATTATGTGACGATGGCCGAAGTGCGCGCCGGCGTCGATGCGATCGATCGCGACCTGGTGGCGCTGCTCGCCCGGCGCTTTGCCCATATGGACGCGGCTGCGCGCATCAAGACCGATCGCGGCGCGGTGCGCGACGAAGCCCGCAAGGCCGAAGTCATCGCCAATGCCGAAGCGGCGGCGGTGGCGGCCGGCATTCCGGCGGGGGTGGCGGTCGATCTGTGGGAGAGGCTGGTCGAGGCTTCGATTGCCTATGAACTCGCGGCGTGGGACCGAACGCGGGGCTAGCACGCCCGTTCGCGGACACACGAACCTGTCAGCCCGGCGCAGGCCGCGACCCGTGCGCCAAAGGCTGCGGCCACCAAAATCACAAAATGTCAAATCCGGCGCCAAACCCCCGAAAAGGGTGGCGCGAGTGACGGGGCTCGAACCCGCGACCTCCGGCGTGACAGGCCGGCGCTCTAACCAACTGAGCTACACCCGCTTGAGAGCGGAAGCGGCGGGATAGGTGCCACCCCCCGGCGTGTCAAGCCGCTTTCAAGGCAGATGACAGCAACAGCGCCGCCCGCTAGGCACGCGGCATGACAATCACCCCCGATCACGCCGGCAGCGTCGGCCGCCTGCTCGCGCTTCTCGACGTCGAGCGCATCGAGGACAACCTGTTCCGCGGCCAATCGACCAACGCCGGCTGGCAGCGCGTCTATGGCGGCCAGGTCGTCGCCCAGGCGCTGATGGCGGCATCGAAGACTGTCAACGACGGCCGGCTGTGCCATTCGCTGCACAGCTATTTCATCCGCCCCGGCGATCCAGCGCACCCCATCGTCTATAATGTCGAACGCGACCGCGACGGCCAGAGCTTCACGACCCGGCGAGTCGTGGCGATTCAAAAGGGTCGGCCGATCTTCAACATGGCGGCCTCGTTCCAGGCGCAGGAACCCGGCCTCGCGCATGGTTTCGGCGCCCCCGACGTGCCGGCGCCCGAAACGCTGCGCAGCGACGCCGAATGGGCGGTGATCAACGCCGATCGCACCCCCGAACCCTTCAAGACGCTGTGGACGACGCGCGAACGCCCGATCGAATTTCGCGCCATCGATCCCGGCGACCCGTTCGACCCCGTCGCAACGCCGCCGCACGCCCGCCACTGGTGCCGCGCCGCCGCGCCGTTCGACGTGGCGGAACCCTTTGCCCGCGCGCTGTTCGCCTATGCCAGCGACATGACGATGCTCGATACCTGCCTGCTGCCGCACGCCATCGCCTGGTCGAACCCGCGGCTGCAGGTCGCCAGCCTCGACCACGCCATCTGGTTCAACGCCACTCCCGATCTCAACGACTGGTTGTTGTTCGACCAGGATTCGCCGGTCAGCGGCGGTGGTCGCGGCATGAACCGCGGCATCGTCTACAATCGCGCCGGCGCCGTGGTCGCGACCTTGATGCAGGAAGGCCTGATCCGCTATCGCGCGGCGGACGCCGGGTGACAAAAGCGCCGCCACCGAAACGCTTCAACCCCTTTGCCGCGCTCGGGCCCGGCCTCGTCACCGGTGCCGCCGACGATGATCCCTCGGGCATCGCCACCTATTCGCAGGCCGGGGCGCAATTCGGCTACCAGATGCTGTGGACGGTGGTGCTGACCTATCCGTTCCTCGCCACCTTCCAGCTGACCTGCGCCGAAATCGCCCGCGTCACCGGCCGCGGGCTCGCCGCCAACATGAAGCGGGCGTTTCATCCCGCCATCGTGCGCAGCGTCGTCGTGCTGCTGCTGATCGCCAATGTCTTCAACATCGCCGCCGACGTGTCGGCAATGGGCGAGGCTGCCGCCCTCGTCACCGGGGTCAACCGCCATGTGCTGACCATCGCGCTGGCGCTGCTGTCGCTGCTGCTGCAGATCTTCGTGCCCTATCACCGCTATGTCAGCGTGCTGAAATGGCTGACGACGGTGCTGTTTGCCTATGTCGGCGTCGTGCTGCTCGTCGCGGTGCCGTGGCGCGAGGTGGCAGTGTCGCTGATCCTGCCGCATTTTGCGCTGACGACCGCCGCGGCAACGATGGTCGTCGCGGTTTTCGGCACCACGATCAGCCCCTATCTGTTCTTCTGGCAATCCTCGCAGGAGCTTGAGGACATGGGCGCCCATCACGCCCGGCCGTTGCGCCGCGATCCCCGATCGGCCCCGGCCGAACTGGCGCGCATGCGCTTCGACACCTGGGGCGGCATGGCGCTGACCCATATCGTCAGCCTGTGCATCATGATCAGCACGGCGGCGACGCTGCATGTCGCGGGCATCACGAAAATCGACAGCGCCGCCCAGGCGGCGCAGGCGCTGCGCCCGCTGGCGGGGGATCTGGCATTCGCGCTGTTCGCCGTGGGCATCATCGGCACCGGGCTGCTGGCGGTGCCGGTGCTCGCCGGCTCGGCCGCCTATGCGCTGTCGGAAACCCTGGGCTGGCGCGCCGGGCTGGAGCTCAAGCCGGCCGAGGCGCGCGGCTTTTACGGGATCATCGGCGTGGCGGTGGTGGCGGCAGTGCTGCTCGATTTCACCGGCGTCGATCCGATCGTCGCGCTCTATTGGTCGGCGGTGGTCAACGGCGTTGTCGCGGTGCCGGTGATGGCGGTGATCATGGTGCTGGCCGGCCGCCACGCCGTGATGGGCAGTTTCATGGTGCGGCGCTGGCATCGTGGCCTTGGCTGGGGCGCGACGGCGCTGATGGGCGTTGCAAGCGTGGTGATGTTCGCAACGCTCTAGCGCCCCAGCAGCTTGCGGAACCGGTCCTCGTCGATGCCGCCTTCCCAGCGCGACACGACCACGCACGCCACCGCATTGCCGATGAAATTGGTCAGCGACCGGCATTCCGACATGAAGCGATCGACGCCAAGAATCAGCGCCATGCCGGCGACAGGGATGCTCGGCACGATCGACAGCGTCGCCGCCAGCGTGATGAACCCCGCCCCGGTCACCCCCGCCGCGCCCTTGGAACTCAACATCGCGACGCCGAGCAGCAGCAGTTGTTCACCCAGCGACAGCTCGATATTCGTCGCCTGCGCGATGAACAGCGCCGCCAGCGTCATGTAGATGTTGGTGCCATCCAGATTGAACGAATAGCCGGTTGGAACGACCAGCCCGACCACCGTCTTGCGGCAGCCGGCAATCTCCAGCTTCTCCATCAGGCTGGGCAGAGCCGCTTCGGAAGATGAGGTTCCGAGGACCAGCAGCAAT
>JBBQKM010000229.1:0-5358 GCA_038326915.1 Sphingomonadales bacterium | reverse complement strand
TGACGAGCTGGTCGGGCAGGCGGCGGATGGTCACCCGCGATCCTTAACAGGATAGCGCCGGTCCGACTGGCTTTTCTGGTCCGGCCGAACGGCTTGCCGGGGCGGCGCGCCTTGCCCGGTTCCGGCTATGCTCCTAAAGCGCTGACAACCGGGCGCAAGGTTGCGTACGGGTCCCCTCAAGTCCGGTCCCCACGCAATGTCGATTTTCAGCCGCATGTTCTCGTTTCTCAGCCAGGATATGGCGATCGATCTCGGCACCGCCAACACACTCGTTTACGTCCGCGGCCGCGGCATCGTCCTCAACGAACCATCGGTTGTCGCCATCGAGACCATTCGTGGCAACAAGACGGTCAAGGCGGTCGGCAACGATGCCAAGCTGATGATGGGCAAGACGCCCGGCAACGTCGAATGCATCCGGCCGCTGCGCGATGGCGTCATCGCCGACATCGATGTCGCCGAGCAGATGATCAAGCATTTCATCGCCAAGGTGCACACGTCGAAGCTGCCGCGCTTCCCCGAAATCGTCATCTGCGTGCCATCGGGTTCGACGAGCGTTGAAAAGCGCGCCATCCGCGACGCCGCCAACAACGCCGGCGCCAGCCAGGTCTATCTGATCGAGGAACCGATGGCAGCGGCGATCGGCGCCGGGATGCCGGTCACCGAACCGATCGGCAGCATGGTCGTCGATATCGGCGGTGGCACCACCGAAGTCGCGGTGCTGTCGCTGCGCGGTCTCGCCTATACCACCAGCGTCCGCGTCGGCGGCGACAAGATGGATGAAGCCATCGTGTCCTATGTCCGTCGCAATCACAATCTGCTGATCGGCGAAATGACCGCGGAGCGCATCAAGAAGGAAATCGGCACCGCCCGGCCGCCCGCCGACGGCATCGGCCTGACGCTGGAGATCAAGGGCCGCGACCTGATGAACGGCGTGCCCAAGGAAATCACCATCAACCAGGCGCAGATCGCCGATGCGCTGTCGGAACCGGTCGCCGCAATCGTCGAGGGTGTCCGCATGGCGCTGGAAAACACCCAGCCCGAACTCGCTGCCGACATCGTCGACCAGGGCATCGTGCTGACCGGCGGCGGCGCGCTGTTGAAGGACATCGACGTCGTTCTGCGCGAAGCCACCGGGCTGCCGGTCACCATCGCCGATGATCCGCTGACCTGTGTCGCCATCGGCACCGGCCGCGCGCTCGAGGATCCGATGTATCGCGGCGTGCTGACGACGGCCTGATTTCAGCCGGCCCCGGCGGCCAGCGACGCTTTCACGCGTGACGTGGCCGGGCTTTATTGATTAACAGGTTGCAGCTTTGACCAACAGGGCACTGCGGCGTCACCGGCTCCGGTCGCCGAGAGAGTAGGGAATGGACTGGACGCCCGCGCCCCGCCGACCGAGCGCCATGCGCCGCGAGCAGAACCTCGCGCTCGTGGGTGCGGTCGTGTCGGGCGCCGTCATCGCCACCGGGCTGTTGCTGGTGCTGGTAGCGCGGGTCAACCCTGATGGCGCCGCCCGGATGCGCGGCGTGATGCTCGACATCGTGACGCCGGTGTGGAGCGTGGTGCGCGCGCCGTTCGATGGCGCCGGTCGCGCCATCGGCTGGGGCAGCGATTATCTGGGCGCCGTCAGCCGCAATCGCGCGCTGGAGGCCGAACTCGCCGGCGCCCGCGCCGAATTGCAGCGCGCCGCTGCCGACCGCCGCGCGCTGGCCAGCCTGAAACAACTCGACAAGGTCCGCGATCCGGCGCGCACCGTCATCCGCACGGCGCGCATCGTGTCGGCGACATCGGGATCGGTGGTGCGTTCGGCGATGATCGCCGCCGGCCGCGGTGATGGCGTCGTGCCCGGCCTGCCGGTGATCGGCGCCAACGGGCTGATCGGCCGCACCGTCGAGGCCGGCAACCATGCCGCGCGGGTGTTGCTGCTGACCGATCCGGCCAGCCGCATCCCGGTTGTCGTCGTGCGCACCGGCCAGGCGGCGCTGGCGGTCGGCACCAACCGGCCATCGCTTGAACTGCGTGATCGTGTCGGCGCCGATGTGCCGTTGCAGGCCGGCGACCGGCTGGTGACATCGGGCGACGGCGGCGTGTTCCCACCGGGCATTCCGGTCGGCACCATCATCAACCCGGCCGAGCCGCCGGCGGTGCGCCCTGCGGCGACCCCGGTTGGCGCGGCCTATGTTTCGATCGAGACGGCATATCTGCCGCTGCCGGTCGCCGACACCCTGCCCGAGGGCAGCACACCGGTGCCGCGCGAGGCACGGCGCAACGGTGGCGGCACCCCGGCTCCAAAGCCGCCAACGCCGTTGCAATAATGGTCCGCAACGCCCCGCCCTGGCGGCTGATGAACGCCGCCGAACGCCGCCGTTATTGGTGGGGCCATTGGCGACTCGGCGTGCCGGCCGGCGTGACGCTGGCGCTGGTGTTCGTGATGACGTTGCCGCTGGTCGTGCCGGTGCCGGTGTTTCCGCAACTGGCGCTGATCGGCATCTTTGTCTGGTCGACCTTCCAGCCCGGGCTGATGCCGCCCTGGGTCGCCTTCCTGATCGGCCTGGTCGCCGATCTGCTGTTCGGCCAGCCATTCGGCATCAACGCCACGCTGTTCGCCGCCGCGGCCGCCTTTGTGCGGCTGTTCGAGGCGCGCTATGGCCATCACGCCCATGGTTTCGACTGGGCGGTCGCGGCGCTGCTGATCACCGCATTCGAGCTGCTGACCTGGCAGTTGATGGCATTGGCCGGAGTGCCGGTGCCGTTGCTGCCGCTCGGCTGGCAGGTGGTGACCAGCGTCGTCGCCTATCCGCTCGTCGTCGCGCTGTGCGCCTGGGTGCAGCGCCGCGCCTTTGGGGCGGACGACATCAGGTGAGTTCGGAGGCGATCCGCGAACAGAGCTTCACCCGCCGCGCCATCGTGCTCGGCGGCGGCATGGGGCTGGTCGGGGCGGCGCTGGCAGCGCGGATGACCTATCTTTCGATCTTCGAAGGCGAGCAATATCGCCTCGCGTCGGAGGAAAACCGCGTCCAGCTGCGGCTGATCCCGCCCCGCCGCGGCTGGATCGTCGATCGCAACGGCAAGCCGCTGGCGCTCAACAAGCCCGATTACCGGCTGGAGCTGATCCCCGAACAGATTATCGATCTCGATGGCGTGCTGGCGCAACTCGCCAAGATCCTCGGGCTGACGTTCGCCGACGAACTGCGCATCCGCGCCGATATCGCCATCCAGCCGGCCTATATGCCGGTCGAGGTGGCGCGCGAGCTCGACTGGCCGAAATTCGCCGCGCTCAATGTCCAGGTCGCCGATGTGCCCGGGCTGCAACCGGTGCGCGCCTTCCGCCGGGTCTATCCCGATGCCGACCTGTTCGCGCATCTGCTCGGTTATGTCGGCGCGCCGACGCCGGCGCAGTACAAGGTGCAGAAGGACCCGCTGCTGATCTTCCCGGGCTTCCGCATCGGCAAGGATGGCATCGAGCGCCACGAGGATCGCGCCCTGCGCGGCCGTGCCGGCGCCCAGCGCGTCGAAGTGACGGCGCGCGGCAAGGTGGTGCGCGAGCTCGATACCCGCGGCGATGTGCCGGGCACGACCCTGAAACTGACCATCGACCGCGACCTGCAGAATTTCACCGCGCGGCGGCTCGGCGACAACAGCGCCAGCGTCATCGTCATCGATTGCGTCACCGGCGACGTGCTGACCATGGTGTCGATGCCGGCCTATGACCCCAACATCTTTTCGACGCGGGTGCCGGCAGCGCTGTGGAAGGAATTGCAGGAAAACGACCACAACCCACTGCTCAACAAAAGCGCGATGGGCCTGTATCCGCCGGGATCGACCTTCAAGATGGTGACAGCGCTGGCGGCGCTCGATGCCGGCATCACCCCCGACCAGGCCGTGCGCTGCAACGGGCGCTACAGGATGGGCAACAACACCTGGCACTGCCACAGCCGCCGCGGCCATGGCTTTGTCGACATGCACACGGCACTGCCGAAAAGCTGCGACATCTGGTTCTACGAATATGGCCGCCAGATCGGCATCGACGCGATCGCAAGAATGGCGCGACGGCTCGGGCTGGGACAGAAGTACGAACTGCCGCTGCCGGGCCAGGCGAGCGGCATCGTGCCCGACCAGGCCTGGAAGCAGAAACGCTTCAAAAAGCCCTGGGGCGTCGGCGAAACGCTCAACTCCGCGATCGGCCAGGGCTATCTGGCGCTGAACCCGCTGCAGCTGGCGGTGATGACGGCGCGGGTGGCAAGCGGCCGTGCGGTGGTGCCGCGACTGTTGGCCCCGGCCGATGGCGCCGCGCCGCCGCAGTTCGAATCGCTGGGCATTCCGGACGAGCATCTCGCCATCGTCCGCCAGGGCATGTACGACGTCGTCAACGCCGGCATCGGCACCGCCCGGGCCGCGCGATCGCCGATCGACGGCGTCCATATCGCCGGCAAGACCGGCACGGCGCAAGGCGCTGGCAGCTACCCGTGGAACGACTCCTCGGCGTTCGGCGCGTTCAGCACCGACCCTTCCAAGCCGTACGCGGTGTACGCCTACCTCGAGAAGTCGGGATATGGGGCCAAGGCCGCCGGCCCGGTCGTGCGGTGCATGTTCACCGCGCTGTCGGACCCCACCAAGATGGACAAGGTGAACGTCAGCGACCAGCTCGACATCACCTCCACGCTCCCGGCACCGTCCAAGCACCTCGCCGACACGTCCTGCCTCAATGCCGGCAGCAGCACGGACTGAGGCGGATCGGACATGGCCACCGGTCTCCTCCAGCGCAAGCCCGATTCCGGGCTCGGCAACATCCGCTCCAGCCCGAGCTCACCCGGGCGCAACATCGACTGGGTGCTGCTGTTCTGCCAATCGGTTCTGGCCGTCGCCGGGCTGTTCGTCATCTACTCGGCGTCGTCGACGAAGTTCTCCAACCCGTTCCTCTATGTGACCCGCCAGGAGATCTTCCTGATCGCCGGTTTCCTGGCGATGGCACTGGTGATGTTCGTCGACTACGACGCATGGAAGCGTCGGGCGACGTTCTTCTACGGGGCGACGATGATGCTGCTCGTCCTGGTGATCCTGCTCGGCACCGTCAACGCCGGGGCGCGCCTGAGCTTCGACATCGGTCCGTTGAAGTTGCAACCGGCGGAGTTCGCCAAGGTGACCAGGCTGCTCGCGCTCGCTGCGTACCTCGGCGACGAGGAGCGCAACGACAACGGCCTCCCGTACGCGCGCTTCGTCGGCGGGCTCGTCTACATCGGCGTGCCGACGGCGCTGATCATCGTGCAACCGGACCTCGGGTCGGCGTCGGTGATCATCGCCATGGCGATGGGCGTGCTGCTCGTCGCCGGTGCCAAGACCTGCTACATCATCCTGATC
>JBBQKM010000228.1:0-5360 GCA_038326915.1 Sphingomonadales bacterium | reverse complement strand
GGCGACTCGCGCAGCGAGCGGGGTGGGGGTGAAGCGCGCCGACGTTTGGGAACCCCCACCCCGCTCGGCTGGGGCCGAGTCGCCCTCCCCGCAGGGGGGAGGGAGTTAGGCGTCGATCCTCGAATTCGCCCGCGTGTCGGGCAGCAGCACCGCCGCGATCAGCGCCACCCCGCACAGGATCGCCACATACCAGAAAAAGCCGCTTTCATGCCCCGCCGACTTGAAGGCCAGCGCGACATATTCGGCCGAGCCACCGAACACCGCGACGCCGATGCCATAGGGCAGCCCCACCCCCAGCGCCCGGATATTGGCGGGAAACATCTCCGCCTTCACCACGCCGGAGATCGCCGTGTAGCAGCTGAGCACTGTCAACGCCGCCATGATCAGCACAAAGCCTTCCAGCCGGCCCGTCGCCTGGCCGATTGCCGTCATCGCCGGCACGGTCAGCAACAGCCCGCCAAGGCCGAAGGTGATCAGCAGCGGCCGCCGCCCGATGCGATCCGACAGCGCGCCGACCGCCGGCTGCAGCGCCGCATAGCCGAACAGCGCCAGCGCCGAGACATTGGTGGCATCTGGCTTGCTCCACCCCGCCGACAGCACGAGATATTTCTGCATATAAGTCGTGAAGGTGTAGAACGCCGTGCTGCCCCCCGCGGTCAGCGCCAGCACCGTCCACAGCGCGCGCGGATGGGCGAGCAGCCGCCGCATCAGCCCGGCGGAACTGGTATTGCGCTCGGCGGTGGTCAACGCGGTGAACGCCTCGGTTTCGACGAGCGAGCGCCGCAGCCAGAACACCAGCACCGCGCATAGCGCACCGACAACGAACGGCACCCGCCAGCCCCAGCCTTCGAGCTGTGCCTCGCTGAGCGACGCCTGCATGACGATGAGCAGGCCGAGCGCCAGCAACTGCCCGCCGACCAGCGTGACATATTGGAAACTGGCGAGAAAACCCCGGTGTTTCGCATCGGCCACTTCCGACATGAAGGTCGCCGAGGCGCCATATTCGCCGCCGACCGACAGCCCCTGCACCAGCCGCGCCAGCAGCAGCAGCAGCGGCGCGACGATGCCGGCCTGGGCATAGGTCGGCGCCACGGCGATCAGCAGCGATCCGGCGCACATCATCGCCACCGACAGCGTCAGCGCCGCCTTGCGCCCCTTGCGATCGGCATAGACCCCCAGCAGCCAACCACCGATCGGCCGCATCAGGAAACCGACGGCAAACACCGCCGCCGTGCTCAAGGCCTGGGCGAGCGGATCGCCCTTGGGGAAAAACGCCGGGGCAAAATACAGCGCGAACGCTGAATAGGCGTACCAGTCATACCATTCGACAAGGTTGCCTGCCGCACCGCCAAGAAGCTGTCGCCCGCGCGAAACGTTTTGAATCGGCGGCAACGCCATCCGATCAGCGCGCGAGCGGAACGCCGGTATCGGCAGGCGCCGTCGCGGGGGCTGGCGCAGCACCCGGCACGCCGGGCAGGCCCGGCAGATTGGCCGGCGGCGGTGCGGGGGCCACCGGCGCGGTGCTGCCGGCAAGGCTTGTATCGATGGGCTTGGCCTTGTTGGTGCCGGCCGCCAGCACGGCGAGGACGATCGACGAGACGATGAAAAGCGACGCGAGCACCGTCGTCGACCGGGTCAGCAGATTGGCCGCACCGCGCGCCGACATCAGCCCGCCGCCGGTGCCGCCACCGATGCCGAGGCCGCCGCCTTCCGAACGCTGCAGCAGGATGACGCCGACCAGCGCTATGGCAATGAGCGTGTGGACGACAAGCAGGAAGGTGATCACGGAGACGGAACTTTCAACGCAGTGTTGGCGGCGATGTAGCGATACGGCGGCGGTTCGGCAACCTTCAGGCCGCCGCCCGGGCAATGCCGAGGAAACTCGCCGCAGTCAGGCTGGCGCCGCCGACCAGTGCGCCGCCGACATTGGCCTGGCCGAGCAGCAGCGCCGCATTGTCGGGCTTGACCGAGCCGCCATAGAGAATCCGCACCCCGCGCCCCTGCAGGCCATAGCGCGCCTGCAGTTGCGCCCGGATGAAGCTGTGGATCGCCGCCACATCTTCGGGCGTCGGCGTGCGCCCGGTGCCGATCGCCCAGACGGGTTCATAGGCGACGACAAGGCCATCGAGGCTGTCGGGCAGCGACCCGGCGAGCTGCGTGCCGACCACGGTTTCGGCGGCACCGGCATCGCGCTGCGCCTCCGTCTCGCCGATACAGACGATGACCTGCAGCCCCTCGGCCTGGCCGGCGATCGCCTTGGCGCGCACCTCGGCATCGATCTCGTGATTGTTGGTACGACGCTCGCTGTGCCCGACGATGACGAAACCGGCGCCGAGATCGGCGAGCATCGCGGCCGATATGCAGCCGGTATGCGCGCCCGATGCCTTGGCGTGGCAATCCTGCCCGCCGATCATCACGGCGCCGGCGGCAACGATCACGGCGCGATCGATCAGCGTGAACGGCGGCGCCACCCACAGATTGTCGACCCCGGCCCCCGCCATCGCGGCGATTTCCGCCACGGCATCGCCAAGCCCGTTCATCTTCCAATTGCCGACGATCAGCGATCCCGCCACGATCTTCCCCTGTTGGCCCGACGCCCGCGCCCGGCACGCGATGCCTTGGCCGGATGGCGCGCTTGTGGCAAGCCGCGCCCGCCGTTACAACCGCCCGCTTTCACGCCCCCTCGCAGTTCCCGGAACCTTGAATGATCACCTTCATCCGCCGCTGGTTGACGAGCTGGCCCGTATTGGCGCTGCTGGCGCTCGTCGTCGTCGCCTTTGCCGTGACCGGTATCGGCGATCCGTTCGGCGGCAGTTCGGCACCGCAAGGGTCGGTCGCGCAGATCGGCAGCCGGACGATCACCGAGCCTGACCTGCTCAAGGCCTTCGATCGCGTCATGAAGAACGCCCGCCAGGAGAATCCGGCGGTCAGCCAGGTGCAGCTCGCCAAGGACGGCGCTGTCGCCGCTGTCGCCAACCAGCTGATCGGCCAGACCGCGCTCGAGGAAATGGCCCGCAAGATGGGCCTCGTTGCCTCGGATCGCGCGGTCGGCGGGGTCATCGGCGGCATCACCGCTTTCCAGCAGGGCGGCAAGTTCGACGATGCCACCTATCGGCGGTTGCTGCAGGAAAACCGCCTGTCGGAAAAGGAACTGCACGACACGGTGCGCGGCGATATCGTCCGCAAGCAGCTGCTCAGCCCGGTCATGGCAGCGCTCGGCGTGCCGGCCGGCATGGCCGAACCCTATGCCCGGCTGCTCGTCGACGTTCATCATGGCGCGGCGGCGCTGGTGCCGCTGGCGCAGGCGGCACCGGCGACCGACGCCGAAACATTGGCCTATTACAACGCCAACAAGGCGCGTTTCACGCTGCCTGAACGCCGCGCCTTTCGCTATGCCGCGATCGATCGCGCCAGGATCGCAGCCGGCGCCACCGTCACCGACGCCGAGATTGCTGCCGCCTATGCCAAGGAGCCGGCCAAATACGGCGCCGCCGCGACGCGCAAGCTGCAACAGGTCGTCGTTCCCGATGAAGCCAAGGCCCGCGCCATCGCTGCCGCCGCCGCCACCGAGGGCTTTGCCGCCGCGGCGCAGCGCCTTGCCGGCTTCGGCAGCGCCGACATCACCTTGGGCGAGCAGAACCAGGCCGATTTCGGCAAGGCAACCAGCCCGGCGGTCGCCGCTGCGGCCTTTGCGCTGCCGCTCGGCGGCATCAGCGCGCCGTTGAAGTCGGCCTTTGGCTGGCATGTCGTCCGCGTCGACGCGATGGGCAGCGCCGGCAAGACGCTTGCCGAGGCCCGCCCGGCGATTGCGGCGGAACTGCAGCAGCGCGCCGTCGATACCGCGATCGCCGATCTTGTCGGCAAGATCGAGGACGGGGTCGATGCCGGCAAGAGCTTTGCCGATCTCGCCAAGGACAATGGCCTGACCATTGTCAACCAGACGGCGGTGACCAAGGAGGGCGCAGCGCCCGGCATGACCGCCGCGCCGGTGCCCGAGCTGGTGACGCTCGCCGCCCGCGCCTTCCGCCACGAACCCGGCGACGGCGCCGCCGTGGAAGACCTTGGCAAGCAGCAGCTTGTCGTCATCGAAACCATGCAGGTGCTGCCATCGGCGCCGCAGCCGCTCGCCGAAATCCGCGCTGCCGTTGCCGAAGGCGCGACGCGCGACAAGGCGCTGAAGGCGGCGCGCGCCCGCGCCGATGCCGTGGTTGCCCAGACCCGCAAGACCGGTGATTTCGCAGCGGCGGTGGCCGCTGCCGGGCTGGCAGCGCCGCAACCGCTGCAGGGGCGCCGGCTCGATGTTGCCGGCCAGCAGCAGGTGCCGCCGGTCATCGCGGCGTTCCTGTCGACGCCGGTCAAGACGGTGCAGGTGCTGCCGGGGGCCCAGGGCTGGGTGCTGATCCATGTTGACCGCATCGATCGCGGCGATGTCAATGCGGTGCCGCAGCTGCTCGATGCCAGCCGCCGCGAGCTCGCCAGCCAGCTGCCCGGCGAATTCAGCCAGGCCTTTGCCGATGCCGCCGCCAAGGCGGTGGGAACAAAGCGCAACGATGCCACTATCGCCGCTGTCACCCGCCGCCTGTCGGGCCTGGACACCGCGCAGTAGGATGACAGGCTTCGGGCTGATTTCCCCCGATCGCGACAGCTTTGCAGCGGCGCTGGCGCAAGGGCGCGCGCAGCTGGTGTGGACGCGCATCGTCGCCGATACCGAAACCCCGGTGTCGGCGATGCTCAAGCTCGGCACGGCGGAAAGCGGCGCCTATCTGCTCGAATCGGTCGAGGGCGGCCAGGTTCGCGGCCGGCATTCGCTGCTCGGCCTCGATCCCGATCTGGTCTGGCGGGCGCAGGGCGACACGTCGGAAATAAACCGCAACTGGCGCACCGATCGCGACGCCTTTGTGCCGGTGCCTGGCGGCGCGCTGGCGGCGCTGCGCGCGCTGGTGGCGGAGGCGCGCGCCGATGTTCCCGACGCGCTGCCGCGGGCGCTGGCCAGCCTTGTCGGCTATATCGGCTATGAATCGGTGCGGCTTGTCGAACCCAGCGTGCCGGCCAATGCGCCGTCGCCGCTCCGCCTGCCCGACATGGGGTTCGTGCGGCCGACGCTTATCCTGGTGTTCGACCGGTTGAAGGACGAACTGTTCATCGTCGCACCGGTGTTTGCCGACGCTCCAGGGGCCTTTGATGCCGCCGTCGAACGAATCGAGGCGGCACAGGCGCGGCTGGCGCAGGCGCTGCCGGCGCGCGCGCCGGCAGCCACGGCCCTGCCCGATGGCGCGCCGGTGCCGCTGCTGGCGCGCGCGCGCTATGCCGAGATGGTGGCGCGGGCGAAGGACTATATTTTCGCCGGCGACGTCTTCCAG
>JBBQKM010000227.1:0-5381 GCA_038326915.1 Sphingomonadales bacterium | reverse complement strand
CAAGTCATGCCAGCACCTGTCATCCCGGCGAAGGCCGGGACCCATGACCCACGGGCCGTGGCGGCCTGGGTGCTCGTGTGCCGACAGCCGGTGGTTCATGGGTCCCGGACTTCGCCGGGGTGACAGTTATCGAGGACTGCGCCGACCCGCCGGCCTGCCATGCGCACGGCGCTTGGCGAAACGCCCTGTCGCGGACTATGCCGCATCCGTGACAACCCCGCCCCCCCACCTCATCATCGCCGTCGATGGCCCCGCCGCCAGCGGCAAGGGCACCATCGCCCGCGCCCTCGCCACCCGCTATGGCCTGCCGCATCTCGACACCGGCAAGCTGTATCGCGCCACCGGGCTGGCAGTCCGCCTCGCCGATGGCAGCCCCGACGACAGCGCCGCGGCCACCCGTGCCGCGCAGTATCTCGATCCGGCCTTGCTCGACGATCCCGACCTGATGAGCAGCGACAATGCCCAGGCCGCGTCGATCGTTTCGGCGCACCCGCCGGTGCGCGCGGCGCTGCTCGAACGCCAGCGCGCCTTTGCGGCGCAGCCGGGCGGCGCCGTGCTCGATGGCCGCGATATCGGTACCGTGATCGCGCCGCACGCCACCGCCAAGCTGTTCGTCACCGCGACGCCGCTGGTCCGCGCCGAGCGCCGCCACCGCGAACTGGCGGCCAAGGGCGACCCGCGCGATCTCGCCGCCGTGCTCGCCGATATCGAGGCGCGCGATGCCCGCGATTCGGGCCGCGACACCGCCCCGCTGCGCCGCGCCGACGACGCTGCCTTGCTCGATACCAGTGAATTGGGTATAGAAGCGGCCGTCCAGCGGGCCATTGCGCTTGTCGAACAAGCCATTGCGCGGGCCAGCACGTTGGACGGCCAGCAACAGGTCTGAAAGCTTTCGGGGGTATTCTACCCGGACTTTCGGTTTTTTACTGGTGGTTTGGAGCGTCGGCATGGTGCCGGCGCGACGACGCAGAACAGCAGGCAATGGTGCCGGCTGAGGGGTTTCACGGGGCAACCGTGCCGATCCTGAGTACAAGGTTTTGAACGTTATATGGCAACTGCCGCACAGCCGACCCGCGATGATTTCGCAGCAATGCTCGAATCGAGCCTCGGCAAGAACCAGAGTTTCGAAGGCCGCGTCGTCAAGGGTATCGTCACCGGTATCGAGAACGACCTCGCCGTCATCGATGTCGGCCTGAAGTCCGAAGGCCGCATCCCCTTGCGCGAATTCGCCGGCCTCGACGGCAAGCATGGCCTGACCGTCGGCGACGAAGTCGAAGTCTATGTCGACCGCGTCGAGAACGCCAATGGCGAAGCAATGCTGAGCCGCGACCGCGCCCGCCGTGAAGCGTCGTGGGATGCCCTCGAAACGCAGTACGCCGCCGGCGAACGCGTCGAAGGCGTCATCTTCGGCCGCGTCAAGGGCGGCTTCACCGTCGACCTCAACGGCGCCGTTGCCTTCCTGCCCGGTTCGCAGGTCGATATCCGCCCGGTGCGCGATGTCACCCCGCTGATGAACCTGCCGCAGCCGTTCCAGATTTTGAAGATGGATCGCAAGCGCGGCAACATCGTCGTGTCGCGCCGCTCGATCCTTGAAGAATCGCGCGCCGAACAGCGTTCGGGCCTGATCCTGTCGCTCGCCGAAGGCCAGATCGTCGACGGTACCGTCAAGAACATCACCGACTACGGCGCCTTCGTCGATCTCGGCGGCATCGACGGCCTGCTGCATGTCACCGACATGAGCTACAAGCGCGTCAACCACCCGTCCGAAGTGCTCAACATCGGCGACGTGCTGCGCGTCCAGATCGTCCGCATCAACCGCGAGACGCAGCGCATCAGCCTCGGCATGAAGCAGCTCGAGGCCGATCCCTGGACGACAGCTGCCGCCAAGTACACGGTCGATTCCAAGCACAAGGGCCGCGTCACCAACATCACCGAATATGGTGCGTTCGTGGAACTGGAAGCCGGCATCGAAGGCCTGGTGCACGTTTCGGAAATGTCGTGGGTCAAGAAGAACGTCCACCCCGGCAAGATCGTTTCGACCAGCCAGGAAGTCGAAGTCATCGTTCTCGAAGTCGACGAAGACAAGCGCCGCATCTCGCTCGGCCTCAAGCAGGCCCAGCGCAACCCGTGGGAAGTCTTTGCCGAAGAGCATCCGGTGGGTTCGAAGGTCGAAGGCGAAGTCAAGAACAGCACCGAATTCGGCCTGTTCATCGGCCTCGATGGCGAAGTCGACGGCATGGTCCACATGTCGGATATCGCCTGGGGCCTGACCGGCGAACAGGCGCTGTCGCGTCACCACAAGGGTGAACGCGTCCAGGCCGTCGTTCTTGAAGTCGACGTCGAGAAGGAACGCATCAGCCTCGGCATCAAGCAGCTCGACGAAAGCCAGGGTCCGCGCGTCATCGCCAGCACCGAGGGCCCGGCCGCTGCCGACAACCTCAAGAAGAACGACATCATCACCACCACCGTCGTCGTGGCGCGCGATGGCGGCATCGACGTCCAAGTCGGCGACGATGGCCCGACGGTGTTCATCAAGCGCGGCGACCTCAGCCGCGACCGCGACGAGCAGAAGGCCGAGCGTTTCCAGCCCGGCCAGAAGGTCGATGCGATGATCATCGGCTTTGAAAAGGGTCGCAAGCCGATGCTGAGCATCAAGGCGATGCAGATCAGCGAAGAAAAGGCCGCCGTGGCCCAATATGGCACGTCCGACTCGGGCGCGACGCTGGGCAACATCCTCGGCGCTGCCTTCAACAAGGCCAAGGAAGACGCCGACAAGGCGTAATCACTGGCCAGAACCGGGTAATTTTGCCCCTGTCCCGACCGGGATGGGGGCAAAATGCCGTAATTCTTGCGATTTCGTTACGTTTTCAGCCTATCCCCGCTTGACCGCCGGGGCGGCAGGATTAGAGTTCATGATCGCCGGGGGGCGGCCCAACTCCTTGTAACAATGCGGCGGGCCGGGAACGGGATGAACCTATGATCAGGTCGGAATTGGTTGCCATCGTCGCCGAAAGCAATCCGCATCTGACGATGCGGGATGTCGAAAGCATCGTTTCGACGATCTTCGATGAGATCACCAACGCCCTTTCGGCAGGCCGCCGGGTCGAGCTGCGCGGTTTCGGGGCGTTTTCGACCCGGGCGCGTGAGGCCCGCACCGGTCGCAACCCGCGCACCGGCACCGCCGTGAAGGTCGACGCCAAGCGCGTGCCCTATTTCAAGCCGGGCAAGGAATTGCGCGAGCGGTTGAACGTCGATTGATCTTTGGCGGCGCCTGTCGCTGCCGGCCCGCAAAGGCTGTGGACGTGGCGAAACCGGTAGACGCAGCAGACTTAAAATCTGCTTCCCATTGGGAGTGCGGGTTCGAGTCCCGCCGTCCGCACCATTGCAGTCGCGTGCCGCCGGGTTCATCATGGTGTCACTGGCACCGAATATCGCCATCGTTGCAGCTTTCGCAGCGCTGGGCCGTTGACCCATGGCGGCGCGGAAATCGCGGCAAATGGCGCAAGCGGCGTCGTGGTGATGGACCGGGCAGTGTTTTCCCTGCTATGCAGGACTTGAGTGGAATAGGACAAGCCAATGGCTGACGGGAGTTCGTGGATCGAGATCGTGCTGCTGGCGATGCTGGCGGCCTTCATCGGCCTGCGGCTGGTCAGCGTGCTGGGCAAGCGCACCGGCCATGAGCGGCCGGTCGGCGACAGTTTCCGCCCCGGCGCGCCGGAAATCACCGCCCCCGCCAGCCGCGGCATCGAAGCCCCGTCGCGCGGCCTGGTCGCCGTCCCCGCCGGCACCGATACCGATCTCGCGCCGGCGCTGCAGGCTGTTGCCGACGCCGATACCGGCTTTGATCCAGAACGCTTCATCGCCGGCGCCAACGCCGCCTACCGGATGATCCTCGAATCCTTCTGGTCGGGCGACACCCGCACCATGAACGGGCTGGTTTCCGACGAGATCCAGGAAAATTTCGCGTCTGCCATCGAGGATCGCGACGGCGCCCGCCTCAACAACCGCATCGTTTCGGTCGACAGCGCTGCCATCACCCAGGCCGAAATGATCGGCCAGATGGCCGAGGTCACCGTGCGCTTCATCGCGCATGTGTCGGTCGGCGGCGCCGATCCGATTGCGACCAATGACGTCTGGACGTTCAGCCGCCATGTCGGCAGCCGCGATCCGCAGTGGCTGCTGATCGCGACCGACGACGACACCCCCGGCGACGGCGACAAGACCGCCTGAGTGTTGCGCGGACGCGCGTATGGCACTGGGGTGCTGAACACCCGGCTTCCCCTGTATCTTGCCTTGTTGCTCGCCGCCTGTGCGCCGCCGATTGCGCGCACGCCGCCCCCGTCCCCGGCGGTGCCATCACCGCAACCGACCGTGCCGCAACGGACTGGCCGCGCCACCGACCTGCCCGTCACGCCTGCCGCCTTTGCCCCCGCCGGCAACGCGGCGGCCGCGCTCGCCGCGTTCCGCATTAGCTGTCCATCGCTGAAAAAGCGCGAGGATCGTTCCGGCCTGACCCGGCCCGGTGACTGGGATGCTGCCTGCGCCGCGACAGCGACCGCAGGCGATCCGGCGCAATTCTTTGCCGCCAACTTCGCCGCCGTGGCCGTCGATGGCGGCAAGGGTTTCAGCACCGGTTATTTCGAGCCCGAACTCGCCGGCTCGCGTGTCGCCGCGCCGGGGTTCGCCACGCCCTTCTACCGTCGGCCGCCCGACCTGATCGATGCCGATCTCGGCGCATTTGCCGCCGATCTGAAAGGCCGCAAGTTGCGCGGCCGCATCGAAGGCAAGGCGCTTGTCCCCTACCCTGACCGCGCCGCCATCCAGGCCGGCGCGCTGGCGGGCAAGGGCCTCGAACTGGCCTGGGCTTCCGACCCCTACGAAGCCTTTTTCCTTGAAATCCAGGGGTCGGGCCGGCTGCGGCTGCCCGATGGCAGCATCATGCGCATCGGCTATGACAGCCAGAACGGTCGCGACTATGTCGCCATCGGCCGGGTCCTCGTCGATCGCGGCGACCTGCCCCGCGGCGGCGCCAACATGAACGCCATCCTCGGCTGGCTACGCAACCACCCAGCCGAGGCACCTGCGCTTCTGGCCGCCAACCCCAGTGTCGTGTTCTTTCGCGAGATCAAGGGCGACGGCCCGATCGGCGCGATGGGCGTGCCGGTCACGCCGCGCATATCGGTCGCCGCCGACCCGCTGTTCGTGCCGCTGGGCGCGCCGCTGCTCGTTGAAACCACCCTGCCCGGCAATCGCGCGCTGGCGGCGCTGCTGGTCGCGCAGGATACCGGCGGCGCCATCAAGGGCGCCAACCGCATCGATCTGTTCCTGGGTGCCGGCGCCGAGGCCCGTGCCGATGCCGGCGCGCAGGCCGCCGCAGCACG